>JBFKAF010000690.1:0-2104 GCA_041621735.1 Pseudomonas sp. | reverse complement strand
GGCATGCGCCAAGCCTTTTGGCAGCAGCAGCAAGTCGCCGCCGCCGATAGCTAATCGTCCATCCTCGGTCTGCAACCAGCCCTGCCCCGCACGGCAATAGATCAGCAGGTAATCGTCCGGTGCCGGGCGACTCATGCGATGACCCAGGGCATCCGGGTAAAAACCCAAGGCCAGCGGGTAACAGCCGGCAGTCAGCGGATGGCGTGCCAGCGTGCGGCGCAGGCGCGGCGGGGTGATAAAGCGCAGGCCGTTGGCCGGCAACGGCCAGTTGGAGGTCTCGACCCGCGTACTCATTGCTCCTCCTGACAACCCGGAGACCCTCCGGAAAGTGGCTAGGGACGGCCCCCTGCCCAGTTATTCAATCCCAAGATAGTCCATCCATCGACCAAGATCGTCAATCCACAAGTGCCCTGCGGGCGGCTATAACACTAAGACAACAACATCCGGCCCACCCCGAGCCCACTGGAGAACGCGATGAGCAAGGCAATTCCGCAGTTGATCAATGGTGAATGGCGCGAAAGCCGCGCCCGCGAGTTCATCGAAGTCACCGACCCGGCGACCCAGGAGGTGCTGGCCCTGGCGCCCAAGGCCAGCGCCGAGGAAATCGAAGCGGCCATCGCCAGTGCCAAGGCCGCCTTTCTCAGCTGGCGCGAAGTGCCGGTGCCGGAGCGCGCGCGGCTGATGCTGCGCTACCAGCACCTGCTCAAGGAGCACCACGACGAGCTGGCGGAATTGCTCGCCAAGGAAACCGGCAAGACCTTCGCCGACGCCAAGGGCGATGTCTGGCGCGGCATCGAGGTGGTCGAGCAGGCGGCGAACATTGCCAGCCTGATGATGGGCGAGACCACCGAAAACGTCGCCCGCGATATCGACACCGCCAGCTGGATTCAGCCGCTCGGCGTCTGTACCGGAATCACCCCGTTCAATTTCCCGGCGATGATTCCCTTGTGGATGTTTCCCCTGGCCATCGCCGCCGGCAACAGCTTCATCCTCAAGCCCTCCGAACAGGACCCGATGACGCCGAATCGCCTGGCCGAGCTGTTTATCGAAGCCGGCGCACCGCCAGGCGTTTTGCAGGTGCTGCACGGCGGCCGCGAGGTGGTCGACAGCCTGCTCACCCATCCGGACATCCGCGCGATTTCCTTCGTCGGTTCGGTGCCGGTCGGCCAGCACATCTACCGCACCGGCACCGCCCACCTCAAGCGCGTGCAGGCCTTCGCCGGCGCGAAGAACCACATGGTGATCCTGCCCGATGCGAACAAGGATCAGGTGCTCAGCAACCTGGTCGGCGCCAGCTGCGGCGCGGCCGGCCAGCGCTGCATGGCGATCAGCGTGGCGGTGTTCGTCGGCGAGTCGAAGCAGTGGATCGACGAGCTGCGCGCGCAGATGGCCGAATTGCGCCCCGGCTACTGGAACGATGCCCACGCCGCCTTCGGCCCGCTGATCAGCCAGCAGGCCAAACAACGGGTGTTGCGCCTGATCGCCGAGGGCAAGGCCGAAGGCGCCGAGTGCCTGCTGGACGGTTCGCAGTGCAAGGTCGCGGACTACCCCAACGGCAACTGGCTCGGCCCGACCCTGTTCCGCGGCGTGACCCAGAAGATGGGCCTGTATCGCGAGGAAATCTTCGGCCCGGTTCTGGTGTGCATGGAGGTCGACACCCTCGATCAAGCCATAGAGCTGGTCAACGCCAGCCCTTACGGCAACGGCACCAGTATCTTCACCCGCTCCGGCGGCGCCGCCCGGCACTACCAGCATGCGGTGGAAGTCGGCCAGGTGGGCATCAACGTGCCGGTGCCGGTACCGCTGCCGTTCTTCTCCTTCACCGGCTGGAAGGGCTCGTTCTACGGTGACCTGCACGCCTATGGCAAACAGGGCGTACGCTTCTACACCGAGACCAAGACGGTCACCAGCCGCTGGTTCGACGACAGTCCGGTGACTGGACCGAACATGACCATTCAGTTGAAATAAGCCGTCGCCAGGCCGATCACGAGTCGGCCTGGTCCGTTTACCTGGGATTATCGATCTCGCAAGGACTTGTCATGGATTTTGACCTCACCGAAGAGCAACGCCTGCTGGTCGACAGCGCCCGCGCCTTCGCCAGCCG
>JBFKAF010000689.1:0-2112 GCA_041621735.1 Pseudomonas sp. | reverse complement strand
TATGTGGCGCCGATTCCGGTCGACGAGCGCGGCGACCTGATGCAGGCGTTCTACAAACGCCTGACCGGCAACGATCAGATCGCCCAGATGCATGCGGCCAAGGCCTGGTCGGCCTGGGAAGGGCGCACGGCGACCTTGCGTCCGAATCCGCAGGTGGTGGATCGTTTTAGCGAAGCGCACCGGGCGCTGTCGATTGCCCGCATCGAGTGCCACTACTTCGTCAACAACGCCTTTCTCGAGCCCGACCAATTGATCCGCGACATGCCGAAAATCGCCCACCTGCCCGGGGTGATCGTGCATGGCCGCTACGACGTGATCTGTCCGCTGGATAACGCCTGGGAGCTGCACCAGGCCTGGCCGAACAGCGAGCTGCAGATTATTCGCGATGCCGGCCACGCGGCGTCGGAAACCGGGATTACCGACGCGCTGGTGCGTGCGGCCAACCAGATTGCCCGGCGCCTGCTCAACCTGTCCCCGGACGAAGCATGAAGGCACTGATCCAGCGCGTGCGTGGCGCGCGGGTGGAGGTCGCCGGGGAGGTGGTCGGGGCCATCGACCAGGGCCTGTTGGCCCTGATCGGCGTCGAGCCGCAAGACGACCCGGCGAGCGTCGCCAAGCTGCTGCACAAGCTGCTCAACTACCGCGTGTTCGGCGACGCCGAGGGCAAGATGAATCTGTCGCTCGGCGACGTCGGCGGCGGCCTGCTGCTGGTGTCGCAATTCACCCTGGCCGCCGATACCAAAAGCGGGCTGCGGCCGAGCTTCTCCAGCGCGGCAAAGCCGGCCCTGGGCGCCGAGCTGTTCGAGTTGCTGGTCGAGCAGGCGCAGGCCAAGCACCCGCAGGTCGCCACCGGGCGCTTCGGTGCCGAGATGCAGGTGCACCTGGTCAATGACGGTCCGGTGACCTTTCTCCTGGAAAGCTGATTGCAGTTTGAGCGCAGTGGTTTTCCAGGCGCTGGTTAGCCTGTCGGCGCCAGCTCCAGGCCGTTGCTTTCCAGCCACTCGACGACCTCCTCACGGATGTGCTCGGCTTGATAGGCGAGCCAGGCCTGGCGTACCTGCGGTAGCCGTTGCAGCTGGTAATCGAAGGTGCGCAGCGGCTTGCGTCCGGCCAAGGCGTGGCTCAGTGCGGTATGCGCATTAGGGTCGTGCAGGCTGTACAGAAAGGCCTCGCGCATGGCCAGGGCCGCACCGAGTGGCAAGGGCTGAATGGGCAGGTAGCGCTCCGGCTGGACGTCGTACTTTTCATCGGCGCCTGGCACCGGGTCGCCGGGTGCGACGGTCAGGACATTGCCGGTTTGCAGGTCGAGGAAGTGCTCGAGGTCTTCCACGCTGAGCAGGGCCCGCTCGATGCGCGGCAGGTCAATGGTCATGGGGCGCATGGGCTTGGACTCCAAGGAATTGACTGGCCTAACCATAACCCGGCGGCAGGTGATTTGCTCAACTGTTCAGCGGGCCTCTGCCGCCGTTTTGCTGCCGCTGTTTATCTAGCCGGCACTTGGCCTGGTCGAGCGCCGATCACTTCGCCGGCATACAGCGCCCAGAATATGATCAGCGGCTGAAAGGGCAGACGTAACCAGTAGTACCAGGTCGCCGCCGGCAGACCCTCGACGTTGAGGCCGTCGAGGGCATTCTTGAGATTCGCCGGAAATACGCAGACGAAATACACCGCTAGGGCGAGCGCCGCCCAGCGCCGCCAGCGCGGTAGCAGCAGACCGATGGCACCGGCCAGCTCGCAGAGTCCGGTGAATAGCACCAGCTCCAGGTGATAGGGCAGAAAGTCGGGCAGCATCGGCAGGTAACGTTGCGGGTTGAGCAGGTGATCGCTGCCGGCAAACAGCAGCGCTAGCGTCATGGCCAGGCGCATTCGCGCCGGCCAATTATGCAAGGCCGGCGCGCCAAGGCGGTCGGCCAGCGCCGCGAGTACGGCCAACACAATCAGCAGAGCGATGAATAGCATGGCGAACCTCCTGGGCGATCTAGACTGTCGGCTGGCGCAGTTGACTGACCGTCCGGCATAATGTTGACAGAGCCAACATACGAGGAGATGTTGTCAGTGTCAACACGAGATCAAGATGCACCTGCGCGGCCCTATCACCATGGCGATTTGAGG
>JBFKAF010000688.1:0-2123 GCA_041621735.1 Pseudomonas sp. | reverse complement strand
TGATCAACAGTGCGTGCGCGATATCGCCGAGCAGTACCGCCAGCGCCGTAACGTCCTGGTCAAAGGGCTGCATGAAATCGGCTGGATGGTCGAGAACCCCAAGGCGTCGATGTACGTCTGGGCCAAGATTCCCGAGCCCTACGCCAAGCTCGGCTCGCTGGAGTTCGCCAAGAAACTGCTGCTGGACGCCAAGGTGTGCGTCTCTCCCGGCATCGGTTTCGGCGATTATGGCGACGATCACGTGCGCTTTGCCCTGATCGAGAATCAGGACCGCATTCGCCAGGCCGTGCGCGGCATCAAGGCGATGCTCCGCGCCGACGGACTGGTCGAATCCCCGACGCCGAGCAAAACCCGCAAGGCGCCCGCAAACTAGGCAGTCCATACCCACGGTAGGCTGGGTAGAGGCGTTGTTTGCCGAAACCCAGCTGACTGAAGGGTGTCATCCGGTGCATCCCTGCACCCGCCCTGCGAACCACTAAATCAATGCAAAGCAGCGTCCTGCCGTTTTGTCATGGTGTGCTACACCCGCGTACATCGTTTGCGGCTAGCGTCAGATGAAAGCCAACTGGCCGGCACTCACGCATCACCCCGAATAATCCAACACCGTCCATACCCGGCTCAGCGCTTCGCCAAGCACGCAACCGGAGTCACTCAGCCGTGCGTTGTAGTGCAGCGACATCAAGGTGGTCGCGCCGTCCACGGCATCCTGCCGTTCAGTGAGCCATTGCACCTTGCCGCAATTGGGCGTTTCGATCACATAGCTGGCGGCGACTGCCGAGTGCTGGCTAGGCAACTTGATCACATCGAGCACCGTGCCGCGCTCTTCCACCCGTTTACCGTCGGACACCAGCACCGCCCACGCCTGACCGTTCTCGATCACCAGGTAGGTGCCATTGGCCTTGGGTTGTTCCACCTGGGGCTGGGCACAGCCTGTCAGCAGAACCGATACCACAATCGTCATCAACAACTGTTGCATTACTAGGTGCTCCTCTGCAGCGCGCATGGCCAACTGTTTTATGGCTGTTTGACCCTGGTGGATGAGTGAATCCTTGGACGTGATGGCCCTACTATTATCAAATACTGTTTATTTGTACAGTATTTTTAGCTTACCCTTAGCACTCATCACCGGTCAGCTCATCGAGCCGTCAAGACCTGCCCTATCCGCAACGTCAATCTGGAGCTCCGCCATGCTCGACGTATTGCAGCTGAAACACACAGTGAACCGAATGCCTCTGGAAAAAGTCCGCACGACAGTCGCGGAGCTGCAGCTGGAAGGCATCGTCACCGAAGGCAAGACCCCCTTCACCCGCGTGCACTTCAATACCTGCTTCGCCGAAATCGAGGCCCTGCTGCAACGCGCCGGTTATCACAAGCAACTGGACGTGGTCGGCTATCAGGGCCAGGCCTATGCCATGTTCGACCCCACCCGCTGGGAGGCCGTGGAAGTGCTGAAGTGGCTGAGGGACTTTGTCGAAGAGGCGCAGCTACGCCCTGCCCGCGTTCGATGAGCGATAAATCGCCCTGAACGATATGGCTAGGCGCAGGCAACCGAAGAGGTCAACGGACTCTTGGCCGGAGCGCCTTATCCGGCAGAGTTAGTCCCTGGGCGCGAGGCTCCTACTTCACGCCCCGCTCTTCGATCCGGTCGGCGTCGAACAGACTCTCCAGTTCGGCACGCGCCTCCCTGGCCGTCTGCAACACCGCGGCCTTGTCGTTGTAGACACGGTGCTGGGCCTCCAGCACCTCTTCATCGTGTTGTTTGAAGCGCCTGATTCGGGCGCTTGCCTGTTCCTGGTTGAGTCCCAGCCCGATCAGGGTCTGGTGGCTCATCTCCAGACTGGAGTGGAAGGTTTCCCGGATCGGTGTCGCCCCCAGATCCAGCAGGCGGTGCACATGCTGGCGATTACGCGCCCGCGCGATGATCTTCATGTGTGGATAGAGGCGGCGAATCAGTTCGGCGGTCTTCGAGCTGATCTCAGGGTCATCGGTTGCGATGATGAACAGTTCGGCCTGCTCGACCTTGGCGGCGCGGAGGATTTCCGGGCGCAGGGGGTCGCCATAGAAGATCGGCATGCTGCCGAGGCTACGGGACAGTTCGATGGTCTCGACCTCGGTATCCAACG
>JBFKAF010000687.1:0-2127 GCA_041621735.1 Pseudomonas sp. | reverse complement strand
CGCTTCTTCGACGCCTTGGGCTTGATCTCGCTGCTGGATACCCAGCGGCGCCTTCAGTGTCACCCATGAACCGCCGTATGCGGAACCGCACGTACGGTGGTGTGAGAGGGCGGCGGGAGTAATCCCGCTCCCTACTCGATGCCTCTTGGGACCGCCTGCAACGAGCTGACGAGCGCTCGCTGACTATCCGCAGTGGCGAGAGTCTTCGTTCCTGGTTGAGGCTTTTTTCGGGCTGGCGGCGAAATCTGCGACAATCGCCGCCCTCACGAATATGTTCACGGCTGCCTGATGACCGACCCGTTACCCGCCCTCGACCAGTTGCAGAAAAACCTCGAGCACGCCCTCTATGCCGACCGCCACCGCCTGCGCCGCCAGCTGCACGAGCTGCGCAAGCGGCCGGATGAGGCCAAGCTGGCGCAGTGGCTGGAGCGTTTCCGGGCTTCGGCCGCCAAGGTCGAGGCGCGCCGGCTCAGTGTGCCGACGATGCGTTACGACGACGCCTTGCCGATTGCCGCCAAGCGCGACGAGATCAAGGCGGCCATAGTCAAGCATCAGGTGGTGGTGATCGCCGGCGAGACCGGGTCGGGCAAAACCACCCAGTTGCCGAAGATCTGCCTGGAGCTGGGCCGCGGCGTGCATGGCTTGATCGGCCACACCCAGCCGCGGCGGCTGGCCGCGCGCAGTGTGGCGACCCGGGTGGCCGAGGAAATCGGCACGCCGCTGGGCGAGCTGGTCGGCTATCAGGTGCGTTTCGAGGACAAGAGCAACGAGCGCAGCCTGATCAAACTGATGACCGACGGCATCCTGCTGGCCGAGACCCAGCACGACCGTTTCCTCGACAAGTACGACACGCTGATCATCGACGAGGCCCATGAGCGCAGCCTGAACATCGATTTTCTCCTCGGTTATCTGAAGACCCTGCTGGTGCGGCGCCCCGACCTCAAGCTGATCATCACCTCGGCGACCATCGACCTGGAGCGCTTCTCCAAGCACTTCGGCGACGCGCCCATAGTCGAAGTCTCCGGGCGTACCTACCCGGTCGAGACCTGGTACCGGCCGTTGACCGCCGAACAGGACGAGGAAGGTAACCGCGTTGAGGAGGACCTGTCCGTCGACCAGGCGATCCTCGCCAGCCTGGATGAAATCGACGCGTTCGAGCGCAGCGCGGGCAAGCGTCCCGGCGACGTGCTGGTGTTCCTGCCCGGTGAACGGGAGATTCGCGACGCCGCCGAAGTGTTGCGCCGGGCCAATCTGCGCTTCACCGAAGTGCTGCCGCTGTATGCCCGGCTGACCCCGGCCGAGCAACAGAAGATTTTCCAGCCGATGTCAGGACGCAAGATCGTCCTGGCCACCAACGTCGCCGAAACCTCGCTGACCGTGCCGGGCATCCGCTACGTGATCGACAGCGGCACGGCGCGGATCAGCCGCTACAGCTACCGCGCCAAGGTTCAGCGCCTGCCCATCGAGGCGGTGTCGCAGGCCAGCGCCAACCAGCGCAAGGGCCGCTGCGGGCGGGTCGAGCCGGGCATCTGCGTGCGCCTGTACAGCGAGGAAGACTTCCTCGGTCGCCCCGAGTTCACCGATCCGGAAATACTGCGCACCAACCTGGCGGCGGTGATCCTGCAGATGCTCCATCTGCGCCTGGGCGAGGTGAGCGACTTCCCCTTTATCGAACCGCCGGACGGCAAGGCGATCACCGACGGCTACACCCTGTTGCAGGAGCTTTCGGCGGTCAGCCGCGAAGGTCAGCTGACTCCCCTGGGTCGCCAGCTGGCGCGTCTGCCGGTCGACCCACGGCTCGCGCGCATGGTGCTGGAAGGGGCCAAGCAGGGCAGCCTGGAAGAAGTGCTGATCATCGCCAGTGCCCTGTCGGTGCAGGATGTGCGCGAGCGTCCCTCGGATCGCCAGCAGGCCGCCGATCAGGCGCATGCGCAGTGGAAGGACGTGGATTCGGACTTCGCCGCGTTGATCAACCTCTGGCGCGGTTTCGAGGAGCAGCGCCAGGCCCTGGGCTCTAGTGCGCTGCGTAGCTGGTGCCGGAAGAACTTCCTCAATTACCTGCGCCTGCGCGAGTGGCGCGACGCCCACCGCCAGCTGGTGTTGATCGCCCGTGAGCTGAACCTGTCG
>JBFKAF010000686.1:0-2131 GCA_041621735.1 Pseudomonas sp. | reverse complement strand
GACCTGAGACCGCCAAGAGACCGTATTAATGCCTCATATTCTGATCGTCGAAGACGAAACCATTATCCGCTCTGCCCTTCGCCGCCTCCTGGAACGCAACCAATACCAGGTCAGCGAAGCCGGCTCGGTGCAGGAAGCGCAAGAGCGCTTCAGTATTCCCAGCTTCGACCTGATCGTCAGTGATCTGCGTCTGCCGGGCGCACCCGGCACCGAACTGATCAAGCACAGCGAAGGCACGCCGGTGCTGATCATGACCAGCTACGCCAGCCTGCGCTCGGCGGTCGACTCGATGAAGATGGGCGCGGTCGACTACATCGCCAAACCCTTCGACCATGATGAAATGCTCAAAGCGGTGGCCCGCATTCTGCGCGATCACCAGGAAGCCGGGCACACCCAGAGCGAACGCAGCAACGCCAACAGCAGCCGCACCAGCGACAAGGCTGTCGATAACAGTAACGGCGAGATTGGCATCATCGGTTCCTGCCCGGCCATGCAGGAGCTGTACAGCAAGATTCGCAAGGTGGCGCCGACCGACTCCAACGTGCTGATTCAGGGTGAGTCCGGCACCGGCAAAGAACTGGTCGCCCGCGCCCTGCACAACCTGTCCAAGCGCGCCAAGGCGCCACTGATTTCGGTGAACTGCGCGGCGATCCCGGAATCGCTGATCGAGTCTGAATTGTTCGGCCACGAGAAAGGCGCCTTCACCGGCGCCAGTGCCGGCCGCGCGGGTCTGGTCGAAGCCGCCGACGGCGGCACCCTGTTCCTCGATGAGATCGGTGAGTTGCCGCTGGAAGCCCAGGCCCGCCTGCTGCGCGTGCTGCAGGAGGGCGAAATCCGCCGGGTCGGTTCGGTGCAATCGCAAAAAGTCGACGTGCGCCTGATCGCCGCCACCCACCGCGACCTCAAGGGCCTGGCCAAAATCGGCCAGTTCCGCGAAGACCTGTATTACCGCCTGCACGTGATTGCCCTCAAGCTACCGGCGTTACGCGAACGCGGTGCCGACGTAAGCGAAATCGCTCGCGCCTTTCTCCTGCGCCAGTGCATGCGTCAGGGCCGCGACGACCTGTACTTCGCCCCGGATGCCGAACAAGCGATACGCCACTATCCCTGGCCGGGTAACGTGCGTGAACTGGAGAATGCCATCGAGCGGGCGGTCATCCTCTGCGAGAGCACGACCATCTCGGCTGAGCTGTTGGGCATCGACATAGAGCTGAGCGACCTGGAGGAAGACGACGACTTTGTCGGCCTGCCCCACCAGGCGAGTAACAGCAGCCTTGAGCCCACCGAAGACCTGTCGCTGGAGGATTACTTCCAGCACTTCGTCCTCGAGCACCAGGACCACATGACCGAGACCGAACTGGCGCGCAAGCTCGGCATCAGTCGCAAGTGCTTGTGGGAACGACGCCAGCGCCTGGGCATTCCACGACGCAAGTCCGGCGCGACTACCGGCTAAGCCAGCAACACGGTGACAGATGGATGCCCGAGAGGTTCCCTACACTGTTACCGCTTCAACACTTAGTAACAAAAGCCGGGTCTTACGGTAACGAGGGCCCGGCTTTTTTATACCTATCAAACACCGCTAACCTCACGCAAACCCTTGTTTTAAAAGACCTCTCTAAAACTGGCACGGCATCTGCTTTATCTCTGGCACAACAACAATAACAAGCAACGCCACAGACAATAAAAACAAGACGTATCGACTCCAGCACAACAAAAACAACAGGGCGGAGGCGCAGCTAACTGATTCTTTTGGAGAGGAATTGCCTTTGGGGCTTGCCCCATAACCAGGCTGAGAACAATAAAACTGCTCGAAGGCAGTGCCTGTACTGGTTAGGTCACTAGGTGATCATGGTAGCGTCAGCATCCAAAGCAATCCGTTTGCTACTAACTCCCAGCTTGGGAGGTTTTCCTAGGGTCTCTGACTCAATGGAACGGGTAAACCAACAAAAACAACAAGCCCGCCATAATAATAAAAACAAAGCACGCACCTACTTGGGGGGGAGCCTAGGCTCCCCCAGTAGCTTCACCCCTCCCAGCCTTTACTGCCTTCCCTCGCTTCCTACACCATCCCCCGACTCAATGCTAGAATCCGCAGCATCCATGCGGTCATCATTTATTCTGGCCGGTCATT
>JBFKAF010000685.1:0-2134 GCA_041621735.1 Pseudomonas sp. | reverse complement strand
GCGCGCTTCAGCGACTCGATGGCGTAGGCGTCCATGGCTTCGCGGGTGATGCCGTATTGATCCGCGGTTTCCTGGGCGAACGAGCCCATCAGGCGGCCGCTACGGGCATCTTCCAGACCGTCGAGAAACATGTGGTCCTTGATTTCGCCGTGACCCATGCGCAGGCCAGTACGGGCTTTTTCGATGAGGTAGGGGGCGTTGGACATGCTTTCCATGCCGCCGGCGACCATTACCGAGTTAGTTCCGGCCTTGAGCAGGTCGTGAGCCAGCATCAGCGCTTTCATCCCAGAACCGCAGAGCTTGTTGATCGTGGTGCAACCCGTCGCACTGGGCAGGCCGGCGTTCAAGGCTGCTTGGCGTGCCGGGCCCTGCTTGAGGCCGGCAGGCAGTACGCAACCCATGATCACTTCTTGTACATCGGCAGGTTGAATACCGGCGCGGCTGACGGCTTCGCGGATCGCGGCCGCGCCCAGCTCGACGGCCGGTACGCTGGCCAGGCTGCCTTGAAAACCACCCATGGGCGTGCGGGCGCCGCTGACAATGACGATATCGGACATTGCTGTTACCTCTGTAAATATGTTGAAACAACCAATGGCCGATCATCTTCGACCCCTTCCTGGATTCTATCGCGTGACTGGAAGTGGCCAAAGAGTCACGTTTTAAATCATTCTTTTGACTGATTTGTAGGTCAGGCAAGCGCTCTAGAGTCGTAGTCATCGGAAAACAATCATTCAGCAGACAGGTGCCCCCCATGTTGCCAACTCGAATCATTCCGCCAACGACCAATGCCCACCCATACCCCTTGCTGATCAAGAGCCTGTTGCTGTCTGGTGGGCGCTACGAAAAAACCCGTGAGATCGTTTACCGCGACCGCGTTCGCTACAGCTATGCGACCTTCAATGAGCGGGTGGCGCGATTGGCCAACGTCTTGACGAGCGCGGGCGTCAAGGCGGGCGACACCGTTGCGGTAATGGATTGGGATAGTCACCGTTACCTCGAATGCATGTTCGCCATCCCCATGCTCGGCGCGGTGCTGCACACCATCAATATCCGTCTGTCGCCAGAGCAGATTCTCTACACCATGAACCACGCTGAAGATAAGTTCGTGTTGGTCAATAGCGAGTTCGTGCCGCTGTATAACGGTATCGCCAGCCAACTGAGCACTGTAGAGAAAACCCTGCTGTTGACCGATGAGGATGAGAAGGGCGCGGATCTGCCAGCGCTGGTCGGCGAGTATGAGCAACTGCTGGCAGCCGCCAGTGCGCACTATGACTTCGCCGACTTCGATGAGAATTCGGTGGCCACCACCTTCTACACCACCGGCACCACGGGTAACCCCAAGGGCGTCTACTTCACCCATCGGCAACTGGTGCTGCACACCCTGTCCATGGCCACCACCATGGGCAGCCTGGACAGCATCCGTTTGCTCGGCAGCGACGACGTGTATATGCCGATTACTCCGATGTTCCACGTGCATGCTTGGGGCGTGCCTTATGTCGCGACCATGCTGGGGATCAAGCAGGTGTATCCGGGGCGTTACGAGCCCGAGATGCTGTGCCAGCTGATCGAGCAGGAGAAGGTCAGCTTCTCCCACTGCGTGCCGACCATTCTGCAAATGTTGATGAACACCCCCAGTGCCCAAGGTCATGATTTCGGCGGCATGAAGATGATCATCGGCGGCAGTGCACTGAATCGCACCCTGTACGACGCAGCCAAAGCGTGCGGCATTCAGCTGACCGCGGCTTACGGCATGTCGGAAACCTGTCCGCTGATTTCCTGTGCTTACCTCAACGAGGAACTGCTTGCCGGTAGCGAGGATGAGCGCATCACTTACCGCATCAAGGCCGGTGTGCCGGTGCCGCTGGTCGAGGCGGCGATCATGGATGCCGATGGCAAGATTCTGCCGGCAGATGGCGAGGCGCAGGGCGAGTTGGTGTTACGCGCACCCTGGCTGACGCAGGGCTATTTCCGTGAGCCGGAAAAAGGCCAAGAACTCTGGGCGCATGGCTGGATGCACACCGGCGACGTGGCCACCATCGATGGCATGGGCTTTATCGACATTCGCGACCGCATCAAGGACGTGATCAAGACCGGTGGCGAGTGGATTTCGTCATTGGAGCTGGAGGACTTGATC
>JBFKAF010000684.1:0-2134 GCA_041621735.1 Pseudomonas sp. | reverse complement strand
GAGGCGTCCTACTGGTTCAGCAAGGCGATTGACCTGGGCGCGGACTACACGAATACGGCGACAGGACGAGATTCTCGGAATGCCAGAAGTCCGGGCGAGTTCGATGTGATGGCGCAGATGAAGGGATTGAGCGTCTTCGACCAGACGAATGATGCGCGACAGCACGGTTTCCGCACCGAGCGCAGTGGTTTCGATCAGCAGTCGACCTTCGCCATTGATGGCCCCGGCCGTCACGGCGTCGCCGGGCTGCTTGGGTTGCGGCAGGCTTTCGCCGCTGATCAATGCTTCATCCGCGTGGCTCTGTCCTTCCAGCACCTGGCCGTCGACCGGGAAGCGTTCGCCGGGTTTGACCACAATCTGGTCGCCCAGGGCCAGAGCACTCAGGGCCACCATTTCTTCCTGGCCGTCGCGCAGACGCAGTGCCTGATCCGGGCGTAGCGCCTGCAGGGCGCGGATGGCGCTGCTGGTCTGGCGCTTTGCCCGGCTCTCCAGGTACTTGCCGAGCAGGATCAGGGCGATGATCACCGCCGATGCTTCGAAGTACAGTTGTGGCATCTGCCCCGCCGGAGTGATCGCCCACTGATACAGGCTCAGGCCATAGCCGGCGCTGGTGCCGATGGCGACCAGTTGATCCATATTGCCGGCAGCGGAACGCAGTGCATGCCAGGCAGCACGGTAGAAACGTGCGCCGAGCACGAATTGCACGGGCGTGGCCAGGGCGAACTGCGCCCAGGCCGGCAGCATCCAGTGCACGCCAAGCGGTTCAAGCAACATAGGAACAACCAGTGGCGCGGCCAGCAGCAGGGCCAGTACCAGCGCCCAGCGCTCACGACGTAGATGTGTGTCGGCAATGGGCTGCGACGGGACAATGCTATCTACCACGCGGGCGGAGTAACCGGCGTTGTCGATGGCTTGCAACAAGGCATGCGGATCGAGGCCGGGGGCTACTTGCAATTGCGCCTGCTCGGTGGCCAGGTTGACACTGACCGCCAGCACGCCGGGTTGCTTGACCAGTGCGCGTTCGACTCGGCCAACGCAACTGGCGCAGGTCATGCCGTCGATGGCCAGCTCAAGACGCTCGCTGGGCACCTTGTAGCCTGCGCCCTCGATCGCTGCGAGCAGCTTCATCAGGCTTTCTCGTGGTGCCTCGACACGCGCCTGCTCGCTGGCCAGGTTGACGCTGGCGCTGGTGACTTCTGGCAGTTTGCGTAGGGCGCGTTCGACCCGGCCGGCACAGCTGGCGCAGGTCATGCCACTGATCGGCAGGTCAAAGGTGGTCAGGCTGGACATGGACGATCTCCGTTGAGTTCGTCACTAGAATCAACCTTGACCCATGGGTAAGGTCAAGCCCTGTGTCATGGGTTGCTCGGAGCGGCGATTAGAGACAGCCCGGGGCTGCGAGGGGCTATGCGGCAGTGACAATAGTTTCAGGCTGGTGGGGACTGCTCGATAGAGCAAGCCAAGGTCTTGACCTTGCCCCTATGGCAGGTCGAATACTGCGCGTGTCCCTAGTCGTATAGGGGCTTCAACTGAACAGGAGATGAACGATGCAAGTGTTCAAAGTGCAGGGCATGACTTGCGAGCATTGTGTACGGGCAATTACCCAGGCTGTGCTGATGCTGGATGAGACGGCGAAGGTCGAGGTGGATCTGGCGGGTGGCGAGGTGCGGGTTAGTAGTCGGCTGGCGGATGCTGAAGTGGAGGAGGCGATACGTGGAGAGGGTTACCAGATAAGCGCTTAAGTCCATATCAGGTCTACAGCATATGTAGAGGTGCAGCCGAGCGCTGTCTATTCCGAGCGTTATGTCTCCTTTATATAGGTGACCGGCTGGCAAGGCTAATGGCGGTAATTTAATAGCCTCCTGAAATAAGCGTTGACGTGGAATGTGCGGGGCCTATAATGCGCACCACTTCCGGCGCAGACCTCTCGAAAAACCTCTTGTAAAACAAGAAGTTAGATTAAAAGGAGGGGTTGAAAAGCAGCGAAAGCTGTGTAGAATGCGCCGGGCTGATGGGGTGGTGGTTTGGCTCTGTCGGTGCTTCGGTCGGGTGGATCGAAAGCGGTTGAAGAAGGTGGTTGACAGCGGTGGGTAACGCTGTAGAATTCGCCTCCCGCTGACGAGAAGCTAGAAGT
>JBFKAF010000683.1:0-2136 GCA_041621735.1 Pseudomonas sp. | reverse complement strand
TGCGTTGCCGCGCCTCGCTGCCGGCAAGGGTGGAAGTCAACACCACTACAACAACTACAAAGAGTGAAACGATGAAGCAATCAAACCCTGTACCTCGTGCAATGCGTGCCCACTTGGCCCTGGCTGTTGCCCTGGCGGTGCCCTCGAGCCTGATGGCGGCCGAAGGCGGCTTTCTCGCAGACAGCACCGCGACCCTCACCGCGCGCAACTATTACTTCAGCCGCGACTACTCCGACATTGTCGGGCCGAACCAGCAATCCAAGGCCGAGGAGTGGGCCCAGGGTTTCATCCTCAACTTCAAGTCCGGTTACACCCCCGGCACCCTGGGCTTCGGTGTGGATGCCGTCGGCCTGCTCGGCCTCAAGCTCGACAGCAGCCGCGACCGGGTCAATACCGGGCTGCTGCCGGTGACCGACGAGGGCAAGGCGGCCGATGAGTACAGTCGCCTGGGCGCGGCGCTGAAGGTCAAACTGTCGAAGACCGAGCTGAAAATCGGCGAGCAGCAGCTGATGCTGCCGGTGCTGTATTTCGGCGATATCCGCCTGCTGCCGCCCACCTACCAAGGCGCCAGTCTGGTCTCCAACGAAATCGCCGGGCTGACCCTGCAAGGCGGCCAGTTGCGCTCCACCAGCCTGCGCAACGAGGCCGGCGATGAGGAATTGGGCGCCATGGTCGGTTTCGCCCCGCGGCGTAATGCCGGCGGCCTGATCACCACAGATCGCTTCAACTACGCCGGTGCCGACTATGCCTTCAACGACAATCGCAGCGCGGTCGGCGCCTGGTACTCCCAACTGCAAGACCTCTACAACCAACGCTATTTCAGCCTCAAACACAGCGAACCGGTCGGCGACTGGGTGCTCGGTGCCAGCCTCGGTTACTTCGACTCGGCCGAGGACGGCGAGCAGCTGATCGGCAAGCTGGACAACCAGGCGGCCTTCTCCCTGCTGTCGGCCAAGTACGGCGGCCATACGTTCTACCTCGGCTACCAGGCGATGTTCGGCGACGATGGCCTGCCGCGGGTATTCGCCAACGTCAGCCCGCTGGGCAATGAGGTGCCGACCTTCACCTTCGATTCGGCCGACGAGCGCTCCTGGCAGGCGCGTTACGACTACGACTTCGCCGGCATGGGTATGCCCGGTCTGGTCGCCGGGGTGCGCTACATCAAAGGCGACAACGTCGACACCGGTCGCGGCTTCGAGGGCAAGGAGTGGGAGCGCGACCTGGACATCGGCTACGTGGTGCAGAGCGGTTCACTCAAGGGCCTGGGCGTGAAAGTGCGCAACGTCACCGCGCGTTCCAACTACCGCAGCGACGTCGACGAGAACCGGCTGATTTTCAATTACACCTGGAACCTGCTCTAAGCCCCTGCGCCGCTCCGGCCTGGACGCCGGAGCGGCGCAGTGGAGAGGTGCGACACCCCCGATAACCTTGCGAACCTGGATAACCACGATGAACAACTATAAGAAAATCGCTTCCACCCTCGGCTCCGCCGCCCTCACACTGGCCCTGTTCGGCAATGCGCAGGCCGCCGACCCGGTCAAGGTCGGCCTGTTGCTGCCCTACACCGGCACCTATGCGGCGCTCGGCGAGGCCATCACCAACGGCATGAAGATGGCCATCGAGCAGCAGGGCGGCCAACTCGGCGGCCGTGCGGTGGAGTACGTCAGCGTCGACAGCGAAGCCAATCCGGGCAAGGCGGTGCCGAACATGCAGAAGCTGGTCGACGGCGCCAAGGTCGACGTGGTGGTCGGCCCGGTGCATTCCGGGGTCGGCATGGGCGCTGTCAAGGTCGCCCGTGACAGCGGCGTGCCACTGATCATCCCGAATGCCGGCTTCAACGCCGCCACCGGCCCGCTGTGCGCGCCGAACATCTTCCGCACCTCGTTTACCTCCTGGCAGACCGCCTACCCGATGGGCCAGGTGGCCGCCGACAAGGGCTACAAGAACGTCGTCACCCTGGCCTGGCGCTACGGCTTCGGCACCGAGTCGGTGGAGGGCTTCAAGGAAGGCTTCGAGAAGGCCGGCGGCACCGTCAGCAAGGAAATCTACGTGCCGTTCCCGGACGTCGAGTTCCAGTCGCAGCTGACCGAAATCGCCGCGCTGAAGCCGGACGCGGTGTTCGTCTTCTTCGCCGGT
>JBFKAF010000682.1:0-2141 GCA_041621735.1 Pseudomonas sp. | reverse complement strand
GGGTGACCAGTAAGGCGGCGAGCAGCACGCAGCCGACGGTCACCGCCAGGGTCGGACTGACGTCCAGCATCAGGCCCAGCGCTACGCCGAGCAGCGCGGCATGCGACAGGGTGTCGCCGAAGTAGGCCATGCGCCGCCAGACCACGAAGGAGCCGAGCGGACCGGCCACCAGTGCCAGGGCTAGCCCGGCGAGCAGGGCGTTCAAGAGAAAGTCAGGCATGCTTGCAGTCGGGCCCATGTACGTGCGGTTTGTCGGTCACCACGCTGCCGTGCAGGTCGTGGTCATGGTCGTGATGGTGGTGGTAGATCGCCAGGCTCTTGGCGTCCTGGCCGAACAGCTCGACGAAGGCCGGGTCGAAGCTGACCTGTTCCGGGTGGCCGGAGCAGCAGACGTGACGGTTGAGGCAGACCACCTGATCGGTGGTGCTCATCACCAGGTGCAAGTCGTGGGAGACCATCAGCACGCCGCAGCCATGGCGGTCGCGCAGGCGGGTGATCAGCCGGTATAGCTCGGCCTGGCCGGCGACGTCGACGCCCTGTACCGGTTCATCCAGCACCAGCAGTTCGGGTTCGCGCAACAGGGCACGGGCCAGCAGCACGCGCTGCAGTTCACCGCCGGAGATGCTCTGCAGTGGGCTGTCGATCACCTGCTCGGCGCCCACCTCGGCCAGCGCGGCCTGAGCGTTACGGCGATCGACGCCCGGCACCAGGCGCAGGAAGCGCAGCACGCTGAGCGGCAGGGTGGCGTCGACGTGCAGTTTCTGCGGCATATAGCCGATGCGCAGCTTGGGCTTGCGCCAGACCCGCCCGGTATCGGTGTTCAACAGGCCGAGTACGGCGCGGACCAGGGTGGTTTTGCCGGCGCCGTTTGGCCCGATCAGGGTGACGATTTCGCCTGGTTTGACGCTCAGTTGCACGTCGTGCAGGACGTTTTGCCCGGCAAAGTTGACGCCCACGCCGTCGAGGCGAATCAGTGCATCGTTCATGCGCCCTCCCGGCAGCCGGCGCACAGGCCGACGACTTCGACGGTCTGCCCTTCGACGCTGAAACCGACCGCGGCGGCGCTGGCGATTATGGCCTCGCTGATCGCCGCTTGCTCCAGTTCGATGGCCGCATGGCACTGGCGGCAAATCAGGAACTGGCCCTGATGGGCCAGCTCCGGCTGATTGCAGCCGACGAAGGCGTTGAGCGAGGCAATTCGGTGCACCAGGCCGTTTTCCAGGAGAAAGTCGAGGGCGCGATAGACAGTCGGTGGCGCCGCGCGACGACCGTCCTCCTCGCTCAGCACGGCGAGGATGTCGTAGGCACCGAGCGGCTTGTGGCTCTGCCAGACCAGCTCCAGCACCCGTTTGCGCAGGGTGGTCAGGCGCAGACCTTGGCGCGTGCAGATGGTTTCCGCCTCGGCCAGGGCATGGCTGACGCAGCGGGAGTGGTCATGCGGACGAGAGGCCAGCGGTGTGAGGATCATGGGCGGCGACGGCTGAGTAAGGAGACGTTATTATATTACCTGTTCTTTCCTGTTTGGATGTCTCTCGTGCCACGTGTTTTTTCTGCTGCCAGCCTGCTGTTCGTCACTCAATTGTTCAGTTTTGGCGCATACGCCGAGGTAAAGGTGCTGACCAGCATCAAACCCCTGCAACTGATTGCCGCCGCCGTGCAGGAGGGGGTCGGCACGCCCGAGGTGCTGCTGCCGCCCGGCGCCTCACCGCACCATTACGCGCTACGCCCATCCGATGTGCGGCGGGTACGTGAGGTGGATCTGCTGTATTGGATCGGCGCGGATCTGGAGAGCTTTCTGCCGCGCGTGCTGGCCAGCCGGGACAAGCCGAGTGTCGCCATGCAGACGCTCGCTGGCCTGAGCCTGCGGCATTTCGGCGATGAGCACGATGAGCACGATGAACATGCTGACGCCCACGAGGTGGACGAACATGCGCCGGGCGAGTTGCCCGATGAGCATGATCACGACCATCGTCCCGGCACCCTGGATGCCCATCTGTGGTTGCTCCCGGCCAACGCCCAGGTGATCGCCGCGCGCATGGCGGCGGATCTGACGGCAGCCGATCCGGCTAACGCTGCGCGCTACCAAGCCAACCTGGCGGCTTTCGCCGAACGCTTGCAAGCCCTCGATCAACGTTTGCAAG
>JBFKAF010000681.1:0-2150 GCA_041621735.1 Pseudomonas sp. | reverse complement strand
CAGGCTCGGTGCCGGGAGTTTTTCCCCGGTACGCAGGTAATGCTCGATCTCGCGGAAAATCCATGGGCGGCCCTGGGCGGCCCGACCAATCAACAAGGCGTCGGCACCGGTCGCGGCGAGCACGGCCTTGGCCTTTTCCGGCGAGTCGATGTCGCCATTGGCGAACACCGGAATCGACACCGTCTGCTTGATCGCGGCGATGCTGTCGTATTCGGCTTCGCCGGTGTACAGGTCGGCACGGGTGCGGCCATGCACCGCCAGCGCGACGATTCCCGCTTGTTCGGCGATCTTTGCCACCTCGATGCCGTTCTTGTTCTGTCGGTCCCAGCCGGTGCGGATTTTCAGGGTCACCGGCACATCGACCGCGGCGACCACCGCCTGCAAAATCTCGCGGACCAGGCGTTCGTCCTTCAGCAGGGCGGAGCCGGCGGCCTTGTTGCAGACCTTCTTGGCCGGACAGCCCATGTTGATGTCGATGATCTGTGCGCCCAACTCGACGTTGCGTTGGGCCGCCTCGGCGAGCATCTGCGGGTCGCCGCCGGCTATCTGCACCGAGCGTGGCTCGGGGTCGCCCTCGTGGAGCAGGCGCAGGCTCGACTTGCGGGTGTTCCACAGGCGCACGTCGCTGGTGACCATTTCCGATACCACCAGGCCTGCGCCCAGGCGGCGACAGAGCTGGCGGAACGGCCCATCGGTGACTCCGGCCATGGGCGCGAGAATCAGCGAGTTGGGTAATGTATAGGGGCCGATGCGTAGCGCCGACATAGGGCTTCCCTGCTCAAGAGACCTGCTGTTGAGGCGATTAGGAGAGTGCAAAAAGGCTGGGAATCATACCCGCTCTGGGTGACCGGATAAAGGCTGTTTTGAACAAAATCTGAACAGCTGCGGGTTTATAGCGAAGTGTTCTCTTGTCCGGGGATTGCCAGGCGGGCCGCCGTGTGCAGGCTATTCCGGGGAGTGGAAGCTGAGGCTGTAGTTCACCGCGTGGGTGCCGGGGTCGAGGATATCCAGGGAGATGTGAATCGGCGTTTGCGGCGGCATTTCCGCCTGTCCCGCCAGTTCGCCGGCGAGGTACTCGCTGGGTTTGAAGCGGCGGCTGGCGAGCAGTTGGCCATTGATGTCGGCAAAGCGCATTTCCAGCAGCGGGAAAGGCTGGGTGAACGGCGCGCGGTTATACAGAATCGCATCGACCACCAGGGCGCCGCTGAATTGCGGGTGGCTGCGCACCACCAGATTGCTGCTCTTGATCTGCTCGATGTCGACTTTGGATGGCAGCAGGCAGCCCAGTGTCGGGCAGAGCTGCTCGAACCAGGGGCGGTATTGATCCTGGCGCGCCAGTTCGTCGAAGTGGTAGTTCAGGTACTGGCCACTCAGGGCGACGGCGCCCAGCAGGTTGAGCAGACCCCAGCCGAGCCAGCGGCCCCATGATCTACGCGGTTGTTGCCAGTCCAGTTGCAGCGGTTCGTCATCCAGTTCGAACAGGTGCTCGTCGCGCAGGCCGGGCTCATGGCGCGCAGTCTTGCCGGTCGGTTGCTCCTGGTCTGGGCTGGCCTCGGCCGCCGCGTGCATGGCGTCCGGGGTGTCCGGTTGGCTATCTGGCTCGCCGATGAACGCGTCGCGCTCGGCGCTCAAGTGCGGTTCGGACTCGGCTTGTGCGTGCTCGTGCTCATCGAAGTCGCTGAGGTTGAGTACCGGCTCATGGCGCGAGCGTTTGCTCGTTGCCAGTGGCGCGAGCGGGGCCGGAGTTTTCTGGTGTGGGCTGAACACCGCAGCGGGCGGGCTGGGCGCGGGGCTGTTGTTCGGTGCTGGTGTCGACGGCTCATCGCGCAGCAGGGCTTCGGCCCATTGCTCGTCAGGCTCCTCGTGTTCCGCGCCTGTCGGGGGGGGAAAGGTTGCGGTCTGTTTGGCGGCGCGGTCGAGGTCGAGGAACTGCTGCGACAGCTGTTGCTCCTGTTCCTCCAGCTTGGCCAGTTCTTCGTCCAGGTCGAGACTGTCGAGGTCCAGGTCATCGTGAATCCACAGCGTGTCGTCACTGTGTTGTTCTGGCGAACGGCGCGTCTGTGAGGGTGGAGTCGGCTCGCTGGGGTGCGCGGCGACCTGGCTGGCGCTCGGCTCGCTGCTTGGCGCCGCGGCTGGCAGCGGGATGGGCT
>JBFKAF010000680.1:0-2157 GCA_041621735.1 Pseudomonas sp. | reverse complement strand
GAGCCGGTGTGGCCAACCATGTCGCCATTCGCGTAGTTGCACACGATCAGCTCGAAGGCCTTGCTCCGGATCGCCTCGACCAGGCAGTCGGTCAGTTCGGGCGCACTCATCTCCGGCTGCAGGTCATAGGATGCCACGTTCGGCGAGGCGATCAGAATCCGCTCCTCGCCGGCAAACGGCTGCTCGCGGCCGCCGTTGAAGAAGAAGGTGACGTGGGCATACTTCTCGGTTTCGGCGATGCGCAACTGGGTCTTGCCCAGCCCTGCCAGGTACTCGCCCAGGCTGTTGGCCAGCGCCACCGGCGGGAAGGCGCAGGGGCCGTCCAGCCGGTCCGAATAGCGGGTCAGGGTCAGCAGGCGCTGCTTGGCGATCACCTGCGAACGCTCGAAGGCGTCGAACCCGGGATCGACCAGGGCCTGGCACAGCTCACGGGCGCGGTCGGGGCGGAAATTCATGCAGATCAGCGCATCCTCCGCCGCCACCGCGACCGACTCCCCAACTGCCGTGGCCTTGACGAATTCGTCCGACTCGCCGCGCGCATAGGCCGCCGTCAGCGCCTGCTCGGCGTTACCGGCACGGTACTCGGCGCGGCCATCGACGATCAGGCCGTGGGCCGCTTCGATCCGCTCCCAGCGATTGTCGCGATCCATCGCGTAGTAGCGGCCGATCAGCGAGACGATACGGCCCCTGCCCAGACGTGCCAGCTCGGCCTCCAGCCCGGCAATATCGGCCTGCGCGCTCTTCGGCGGCGTGTCACGACCATCGAGGAAGGCGTGCACGTAGAAGCGCTCGATGCCGCGCGCGGCCAGCACCCGGCAGGCAGCGATGATCTGCTCGCTGTGGCTGTGCACCCCGCCCGCCGACAGCAGACCGAGCAGGTGCACCGCGCCGCCCCGGCGCCGGGCACCGTCGAGCAGTTCGGTCAGCGCCGGGTTGCCGGCGAACTCGCCATCGGCGATGGCCTTGTTGATGCGGGTGAAGTTCTGGTACACCACGCGGCCGGCACCGAGGTTCATGTGACCGACTTCCGAGTTGCCCATCTGACCTTCGGGCAGACCGACCGCCAGCCCCGAGGTGGCGATGCGACTGTGCGGATACTGCTCGAACAAGCCATCCAGGGTCGGCGTGCGCGCCGCAGCGAAGGCGTTGGCGTCGGCCTCCTGCCGCAAGCCGATGCCATCCAGAATAATCAGGGTACGAGTGCTCATGCGGCCGCCTTCAGAAGATGTAATCGGTGGTCAGGAAGCTCGACTCGCGGTTGCGGATGATCTCGCTGACCAGCGCCTTGTTGCTCTCCTGGAACTTGGTCGCCACCAGGGTGCGGATGGAGAACACCCGTAGCGCGTCGTGCACCGACAGGGTGCCTTCGGCGGAGTTCTTGCGCCCGTTGAACGGGTAGCTGTCCGGGCCGCGCTGGCACTGGGCGTTGATGTTGATCCGCCCGACCTGATTGGCGAAGGCATCGACCAGGCGGCCGACCTGGGCCGAATTGCTGCCGAAGATGCTCAGCTGCTGACCGAAGTCGGAATCCAGCACGTAGTCGATCACCGTCTGCAGGTCGCGGTAGGCCACCACCGGCACCAGCGGGCCGAATTGCTCCTCCTGATACACGCGCATCTGCGCGCTCACCGGATAGAGCACGGCCGGGTAGAAGAACGAACCACGGCTCTGGCCGCCACCCGGATTGACCACCCGCGCGCCCTTGGCCACGGCATCGGCTACCAGGCCATTGAGGTAGTCGGTCTTGCCCTCCTCGGGCAGAGGGGTCAGGGCCACACCGGGCTCCCAGGGCATGCCCGGCTTGAGCGCGGCCAGCTTGGCGTTGAACTTGTCGAGGAAGCTGTCGACCACCGCCTCGTGCACGAAGAGGATCTTCAGCGCGGTGCAACGCTGGCCGTTGAACGACAGCGCACCGGTCAGCGCCTCGCTGACCGCGTTGTCCAGGTCGACTTCGGGCAGGACGATGCCCGGATTCTTCGCATCCAGCCCCAGGGCGGCGCGCAGGCGGTGCGGGCGCGGGTGCAGCTTCTTCAGCGCACTGGCGCCCTTGTGCGTGCCGATAAAGGCGAACACGTCGATCTTGCCGCTGGCCATCAGCGCACTGACAGCCTCGCGCCCGCCGCTGTAGATCACGTTGATCACCCCGGCCGGGAAGCT
>JBFKAF010000679.1:0-2161 GCA_041621735.1 Pseudomonas sp. | reverse complement strand
GCGCATGCCGAACGCCTCGGCCAGGCTGGCCACCGCGCCGCCCAACTCGCCATGGCCCAGCAGGCCGAGGGTCTTGCCTTCCAGTTCGACGATGGGGAAGTCCAGCAGGCAGAATTGTTGCGCCTGCTGCCAGCGCCCGGCTTGCACGGCGGCATGGTAGTCGGGCAGGCGGGTGGCCAGGGCGAGCAACAGCATCAGGGTGTGCTGCGCCACCGACGGGGTGCCATAGCCCTGGCAGTTGCAAACCGTCACGCCATGCTCGCGAGCGGCGGCGAGGTCGATATTGTTGGTGCCGGTGGCGGCAACCAGGACCAGTTTCAGCTCCGGGCAGGCGGCGAAGGTCTCGGCATCCAGCGGCACCTTGTTGCTGATCGCCACCTGGGCACCTTGCAGGCGTTCGATGACCTGCTCGGAAGTGCTCTGTCCATGTAGCCGCAGTTCGGCAAAGCACTGCTTGAGCGGCATCAGATCGAGGTCGCCGAGGTCGAGCGAGCTGTGGTCGAGAAATACCGCAAGGCTACTATTACTCATCAGCTGTACCTTTCTTTGCTGGGCTGGGAGGGCGTATGGTTGCGAGCCTAACAGACCCACTTTATGCCACGGAGGCCCCGTGTACTGGACAGAATTTTTTACTGTTGCCTTGATCCATTTGCTGGCCGTGGCCAGCCCCGGTCCGGACTTCGCCATCGTGGTGCGCGAAAGCGTGGGCTTCGGTCGACGTGCCGGTATCTTCACCGCGCTGGGCGTCGGTGTCGGCATCTTCGTGCACGTGGCCTATTCGTTGCTGGGCATCGGCTTGATCGTGTCGCAATCTATCGTACTGTTCAATGCACTGAAGTGGTTGGCCGCGGCCTACCTGTTGTATATCGGTATCCGCGCGTTGCGCGCCAAACCGGCTGATCCGGCGAGCGCCGAACTGAACCTGACGGCGGGCGCACGCGCGCCACGCGCCGCGTTTGTCACGGGGTTCGTCACCAACGGCTTGAATCCCAAGGCAACCCTGTTTTTCCTGTCGCTGTTCACCGTGGTGATCGATCCGCATACCCCTTTGACTATCCAGGCCGGTTACGGGGTGTATCTGGCGCTGGCCACGGCGCTGTGGTTTTGTCTGGTGGCGATGCTGTTCAGTCAGCAACGGGTGCGCGCCGGCTTTGCCCGACTCGGCCACTGGTTCGACCGGCTGATGGGCGCTGTACTGATCGCGCTGGGTATCAAGCTGGCATTCAGCGAATTGCGTTGAGCCTGCGCCGTAAATGAAAAAGCCCCGCACACTTGGCGGGGCTTTTTCATATGGGCTGGTTTACAGCAGTTCGATCGCCACTGCGGTGGCCTCTCCGCCGCCGATGCACAGCGCGGCGATGCCGCGTTTGCCACCCGTGTTCTGCAGGGCGTTGATCAGGGTGAGGACTATCCGTGAACCGGTCGAACCGACCGGGTGGCCTTGGGCGCAGGCGCCGCCATAGATATTGACCTTGGCGTGGTCGAGGTCGTGTTCGCGCATGGCCAGCATGGTGACCATGGCAAAGGCCTCGTTGATTTCGAACAGGTCGACCTGGTTCTTGTCCCAGCCGGTTTTCTGTAGCAGGTTGCTGATAGCACCGACCGGGGCGAGGGTGAACTCGCTCGGGTCCTGGCTCTGGGTGGCATGGCCGACGATCCTGGCCAGTGGTGTGAGGCCGCGCTTGCTAGCCTCATCAAGGGTCATCAGGAGCAGCGCGGAGGCCCCGTCGGAGATCGAGCTGGCGTTGGCCGCGGTGATGCTGCCGTCTTTGCGGAACGCCGGTTTCAGGCTGGGGATCTTCTCCAGATTGGCGTTCAGCGGCTGCTCGTCGTCCTTTACCAGTACCTCGCCCTTGCGGGTGGTGACACTGATGGGGACGATCTCGGCGGCCAGCGACCCGGCGGCTATAGCCGCCTGAGCGCGCTTCAGCGACTCGATGGCGTAGGCGTCCATGGCTTCGCGGGTGATGCCGTATTGATCCGCGGTTTCCTGGGCGAACGAGCCCATCAGGCGGCCGCTACGGGCATCTTCCAGCCCGTCGAGAAACATGTGGTCCTTGATTTCGCCGTGACCCATGCGCAGGCCAGTGCGGGCTTTTTCGATGAGGTAGGGGGCGTTGGACATGCTTTCCATGCCGCCGGCGACCATTACCGAGTTAGT
>JBFKAF010000678.1:0-2161 GCA_041621735.1 Pseudomonas sp. | reverse complement strand
GGGCCCATAGCGTGGACGGCATGGTTGGCTGGCCAGGCTCGCGCTCAAGGTCGATCGAGGCGCAACTGCGGCGCGGCGAAATAGCTCTCGATGCGCTCGCCGGTGTTGTCGCTGTCGGCGGCGAACACCACCCCGAGTACTCGTGACGGCGCGCTGCCGAAGGCGGCGATGGCATCCGCGCGCAGGTCGCGGGTCTCCGTCAGCCACTGCCCGAGCGGCGCCTCGGGGCCGCGCAGCGCGAGCATTTCGACCTGTTCGGTGTAGGCGCTGCGGGCCTGGGTGCCGGGCGTCACGCGGTTGTCCCAGACGTAGCTGAGGGTCGCCGCCGGCAGGCTGGGGTCAAAGAAGGTGCGCGCCAGACGCAGCTTCTGCCGGGTCAGGAAGGCCAGGCTGTCCAGCGGGTAATCCAGCAGCACATAGACCCGCGCCGCATAGTCGTCGCCCTCGCGGCTGGCGAAGCGCGCCTTGTCCAGATGCCGCTCGCTGCGCCACTGCCAGCTCAGCTGCCAGGCTCGATCACCGGGTAGATCGAGCGGATGCAGCAGGCCGCCGGCGGCAGAGTCGGCTTCGATGCGCAGCACCTGGCGACCGTCCTGCTCGACCAGGCTGCGGGCCGGCGCCTTGAGCTTGGGGATGTCCGCCAGCCGCCAGGGCGCCGACCACGCGGCGGCTGGCGGCCCGGCCGTCCAGGGCGTCAACTGATTGCCCGCGTCGCCTGCGACGGCCAGGGCCGGCAGCAATGCCAGGGCCAGCAGCAGACCGCGCATCAGCCGCGCCTCCAGGCGTGGAAACGCTCGACCCAGCGCAACAGGCCTTGCGGGGCATGCGCGCGCTTCCATTCGCCGGCCGCATATTTATTGGCCTCGGCCATGGTCGGGTAGCTGTGGATGGTGCCGAGGATCTTGTTCAGGCCGAGGCCGTGCTTCATCGCCAGCACGTACTCGGCGAGCAGCTCACCGGCATGCTCGCCGACTATGCTCACGCCGAGGATGCGGTCCTTGCCCGGTGCGGTGAGCACCTTGACGTAGCCCTCGGCGGCCTCGTCGGCAATCGCCCGGTCGAGGTCGTCGATGCCGTAGCGGGTCACCTCGTAGGCGACGCCCTGCTGCCGCGCCTCACCTTCCGAGAGGCCAACCCGCGCCACTTCCGGGGCGGTGAAGGTGCAGTAGGGGATCACCCGGTAGTCCACCTTGAAGCGCTTGAAACCGCGAAACAGTGCATTGACCGCCGCATACCAGGCCTGGTGCGCGGCGACGTGGGTGAACTGATAGGGCCCGGTGACATCGCCCACCGCGTAGATGTTGGGGAAGCGGGTGGCCAGGTACTCGTCGGTTTCCAGGGTGCCGTTGTCGCGCACCGCCAGGCCCAGTTCCTCGACCCCGTAGCCGCTGACATTGGCCGTGCGGCCGAGGGCCAGCAGCAGGCAGTCGAAGGCGATGGTCACCTCCTCGCCGCTGTCCAGGCGGCGGGCGACCATGCGCTGCTCGCCGTCGACCCGCTCGAAGCGCTCGGCCTTGTGCTGCAGGCGCACATCGACACCATCGGCCTGCAGGCTGCCGAGCAACAGTTCGCTGGCATCGGCGTCCTCGCGTGGCAGCAGGCGCTCGGCCAGCTCCACCTGAATCACCTGGCTGCCGAGGCGCTGGAAGGCCTGGGCCAGCTCGCAGCCAATCGGCCCGCCGCCCAGCACCAGCAGCCAGCGCGGCTGCTCGCGCAGGTCCCAGATGCTGTCCGAGGTGTAGGCCTGCACCTGATCCAGGCCGGGGATGTTCGGCACCAGCGGACGCGCCCCGGCGGCGATGATCAGGCTGCGACTGCTCAGGGTCTGGCCGTTCACTGCCACGGTCCAGGGCGAGGTGATGCTCGCCTCGCCCTGAATCACCTCGACGCCCAGGCCGGTGTAACGCTCGACCGAATCGTGCGGTTCGATGTCGCCGATCACCCGCTGGATACGCTGCATCACCGCGGGGAAATCCACTCGGCCGCCGACGTCGCGAAAGCCCAGGGCCTCGCCTTGGCTCAGTTCATGGGCCAGTTTGGCCGAACGCAACAGCGCCTTGGACGGCACGCAGCCGGTGTTCAGGCAGTCGCCGCCCATCTTGTGCTTCTCGATCAGGCTGACCCTGGCCTTCACCGCCGCGGCGATATAGGCGCTGACCAG
>JBFKAF010000677.1:0-2162 GCA_041621735.1 Pseudomonas sp. | reverse complement strand
TCAGGCGGCCCTCGGCGCGGGCCTGAGTCAGGGCACGCCGTGCTCGACGCTGAACAAGATGTGCGGCTCGGGGATGAAGGCGGCGATGCTCGGCCACGACCTGCTGCTGGCCGGCAGCGCCGAAGTGGTGGTCGCCGGCGGAATGGAGAGCATGTCCAACGCGCCCTATCTGTTGGAGCGGGCGCGCAGTGGTTACCGCATGGGCCACGGCCGGGTGCTCGACCACATGTTCCTCGATGGCCTGGAAGACGCCTACGACAAGGGTCGGCTGATGGGTACCTTCGCCGAGGATTGCGCCCAGAGCTATGGTTTCACTCGCGAGCAGCAGGACGCCTTCGCCATCGCCTCGCTGACCCGTGCGCAGCAGGCCATGAACGAGGGTCGCTTCGGCGCCGAGATTGTCGCGCTCGAAGCCAAGGTCGGCCGCGAGTTGCGCCTGATCGACAGCGATGAGCAGCCGCCCAAGGCGCGCCCGGACAAGATTCCCACGCTCAAGCCGGCGTTCCGCGAGGGCGGTACTGTGACTGCGGCCAACGCCAGTTCGATCTCCGACGGCGCCGCCGCGCTGCTGCTGATGCGTCTGTCCGAGGCGGAGAAGCGCGGCCTCACGCCGTTGGCGGCGATCCGTGGGCACGCCAGCTTTGCCCATGCGCCGAACCTGTTCGCCACCGCGCCGGTCGGTGCCGTGCAGCGTTTGATGGCCCGCAGCGGCTGGACCCTGAACCAGGTCGACCTGTTCGAGATCAACGAGGCCTTCGCCGTGGTGCCTATGGCGGCCATGCGCGACCTGGATATTCCCCACGACAAAGTCAACGTATATGGCGGCGCCTGCGCCCTCGGCCACCCGATCGGTGCTTCCGGCGCGCGAGTGCTGGTGACCCTGCTCAATGCCCTGCGTCAGCGTGACCTCAAGCGCGGCGTCGCCTCGCTGTGCATCGGCGGCGGCGAAGCCACGGCCATGGCCATCGAGCTGCTGTAGGCTCCTACAGGGATGCGACTAGGGTGAAATCATAGTGTTTGCTGGAGATCGACAATGATTCCTTCTGAAGAAGAACTGCAGATCCGCGACATGGCCCGCCAGTTCGCCCAGGAGCGGCTGAAGCCGTTCGCCGCCGACTGGGATCGCGAGCATCGTTTTCCCGCCGAGGCCCTGGCCGAGATGGCCGAGTTGGGCTTCATGGGCATGTTGGTGCCGGAACAGTGGGGCGGCGCGCAGACCGGCCACCTGGCCTACGCCATGGCCCTGGAGGAGATCGCCGCCGGCGATGGCGCCTGCTCGACCATCATGAGCGTGCACAACTCGGTGGGCTGCATGCCGATCCTCAAGTTCGGCAGCGACGAGCAGAAGCAGCGCTTCCTGCGCCCTTTGGCCGAAGGCAAGATGCTTGGCGCCTTCGCTCTCACCGAGCCCCAGGCCGGCTCGGACGCCAGCGACCTGCGCACCCGCGCGCACCGCGACGGCGATCACTATGTGCTGAACGGTAGCAAGCAGTTCATCACCTCCGGCAGCCACGCCGGCATGGTGATCGTCTTCGCGGTGACCGATCCGGCGGCCGGCAAGAAGGGCATCAGCGCCTTTATCGTGCCCACCGACAGCCCTGGTTATTCGGTGGTGCGGGTCGAGGAGAAGCTCGGCCAGCACGCCTCGGACACCTGCCAGATCCAGTTCGATGAGCTGCGCCTGCCCGCCAGCCTGCGTCTGGGCGAGGAGGGCCAGGGCTATCGCATCGCCCTGGGCAACCTCGAAGGCGGGCGTATCGGCATCGCCGCGCAGTCCGTCGGCATGGCCCGCGCGGCCTTCGAGGCGGCGCGCGATTACGCGCATGAGCGGCAGACCTTCGGCAAGCCGATCATCGAGCACCAGGCGGTGGCCTTCCGCCTGGCCGACATGGCCACCGAGATCGCCGTGGCGCGGCAGATGGTGCATCACGCCGCCAGCCTGCGCGAAGCCGGCTTGCCGTGCCTGAGCGAAGCCTCGATGGCCAAGCTGTTCGCCTCGGAGATGGCCGAGCGGGTCTGTTCGGCGGCCATCCAGACCCTCGGCGGTTACGGTTACCTCAAGGACTTCCCGGTGGAACGTATCTACCGCGACGTGCGCGTGTGCCAGATATACGAGGGCACCAGCGACGTGCAGCGAATGGTGATCGCCCGCGGTCTCTGAG
>JBFKAF010000676.1:0-2162 GCA_041621735.1 Pseudomonas sp. | reverse complement strand
CGCTCCAGACGGTCGAGCACTTCCGGCTTGGAGTCGATTTCCATGCGAATGCGGCTGGCCGCCTCGTCTATCAGGTCGATGGCCTTGTCCGGCAACTGGCGGTCGGCTATATAGCGGTGGCTGAGCTTGGCCGCTGCGATGATCGCGCCATCGGTGATCGCCACCTTGTGGTGCACCTCGTAACGCTCTTTCAGGCCGCGCAGGATGGCGATGGTGTCTTCCTCGCTCGGCTCATCGACCAGGACCTTCTGGAAGCGCCGCTCCAGCGCGGCGTCCTTCTCGATGTATTGGCGGTATTCATCCAGGGTGGTGGCGCCCACGCAGTGCAGCTCGCCACGCGCCAGCGACGGCTTGAGCATATTGCCGGCATCCATGGCGCCCTCGGCCTTGCCGGCGCCGACCATGGTGTGCAGCTCGTCGATAAACAGGATGATCCGACCTTCCTGCTTGGACAGCTCACTGAGCACCGCCTTCAGGCGCTCCTCGAACTCGCCACGAAACTTGGCCCCGGCAATCAACGCGCCCATATCCAGAGACAGCAGGCGCTTGTCCTTCAGGCCATCGGGTACTTCACCGTTGACGATGCGCTGGGCCAGGCCCTCGACAATCGCGGTCTTGCCCACCCCCGGCTCACCGATCAGCACCGGGTTGTTCTTGGTGCGGCGCTGCAACACCTGGATGGTGCGGCGAATTTCATCATCGCGGCCAATTACCGGATCGAGCTTGCCCTCTTCGGCGCGCTTGGTCAGGTCTATGGTGTACTTATCCAGCGCCTGCCGGGCTTCCTCGACATTCGGGTCGTTCACCGCATCGCCGCCGCGTAGGTTGGCCACGGCATTGTCCAGGGCTTTCTTACTCACCCCCTGGCCGAGCAGCAACTTGCCGAGCTTGGTGCCCTCATCCAGCGCGGCGAGCAGCACCAGTTCGCTGGAAATGAACTGGTCGCCCTTCTGCTGCGACAGGCGATCGGCCTGGTTGAGCAAGCGCGCCAGATCCTGGGACAGGTTCACATCGCCGGTGGGGTTCTGAATCTTGGCCAGATGGTCGAGCTCTTTACTCAAGGCCTTGCGCAGGCTGTTGACGTCGAAGCCCACCTGCCTCAGCAGAGGCTTGATCGAACCACCCTGCTGGTCGAGCAAGGCCTGCATCAGGTGCAGCGGCTCGATGGCGGCGTGGTCGAGGCCGACGGCCAGGGACTGGGCATCGGACAGCGCGAGTTGCAACTTACTGGTTAAACGGTCGATTCGCATGGCGTCATCCTTCTTTCGTAAAGCAGGCCGGCGCGATAGACGCACCTCTAACGAAAGCCCGCCGAGATGAAGACTAGATGAGGTCGATTGTGCGGGATTCAAGCCGAGCGGCGTTGATCTGGATCAGATCGCCCTGAGACGAGCAACGCCCATTCTGCAGCCGCATGCCCGCTTGCCGAGTGACCGAGCCCAGCCAGAAAGCCAGGCCGCGCGTTTTGGCTCAGTCGGCCAGCCAGATCAGCGAGGCGAAGCGACCGGTGCGGGCGGCATGGCGGTAGGAATAGAAACGCGGATCGCTGTAGGTGCAGAAGCCACCACCGTAGACCGCAGCAACCCCACGGGCAGCCAGACGGATGCGCGCCAGCTGGTAGATATCCGCCATGAAGCGCCCTGCATTGATGCTGGGCGTGAAGGCCTCGAACGCTTGCGGATGCTGACTGACGAAGGCCTCGCGCACCTCAGCGCCCACTTCGAAGGCTTGCGGACCGATTGCCGGCCCCAGCCAGATCAAGATTTCCTCTGGCGCGATAAGCAGGGCATCCAGCGTGGCCTCCAGCACACCATTGGCCAACCCGCGCCAACCGGCATGGGCCGCGGCCACGCGCGTACCGGCACGGTCGCAGAACAACACCGGCAGACAATCCGCTGTCATCACCGTGCAGGCGACACCCGGGACATTGCTCCAGCTGGCATCGGCAACCACCAGGTCGCCCGGGGCCGCCTGCGCGACCTCGATGCCATGCACCTGCTGCAACCAGGCTGGCCGGCAGCCCAGCTGGCTGACCAGCCGCTGGCGATTCTTCGCCACCGCAACGGGATCGTCCTCGACGTGTTCGCCGAGGTTAAGGCTGTCGAAAGGCGCCGCACTGATGCCGCCCGCGCGGGTCGTGACGCACGCCTTGACCCGCGCGG
>JBFKAF010000675.1:0-2165 GCA_041621735.1 Pseudomonas sp. | reverse complement strand
TTGCGCAGCAGGCTGTAGACCTCACGCTGGCCACCCGCCAGTTCGACACGCAGCAGCGTGGCCTCAGGCAGCTGCTCGATTACCTTGAGCGCGCCAGCCGGTTTATTGGCCAGACGACTGAGCGCCTGTTCGGCTGTTTGCAGCTCGGCGGCCAGACCATCGCGGTGACAGCGAGCGCCGCGGCAACGGTTGATCGGATCGGGGCGTGCATTGAGCCCGGCATAGCGCGCCAGCAGCGCCTCGGCAAAGCTGCGCTGCGGGTCCGCCCCGCCCAGGTCCAGCGCGCTCGGGCTGTCGCTGTCGATGCCCTGGTAATCCAGCCACATCTTCAACTTGCCGCTGTTCTGGTACCAGTCATCGAGTATTGCCTGGCGCGAATCGGCCGGCATCAGGCGCAGAAAGTTCTGCTCGGCACCGTTGCGGATCAAATCGAAATACAGGCGGGTTTGCGCCTGATGGGACACGTTGCCGTACACATCGAAGTTCACCACCAGTTGGTAGTAAGTACGCTCCAGCAGCGGATAGTCCATCCACCAGAGGGTCTGCGGGATCTCGCCTATCAAGCCTTTGCGCACCGAGGCGCTGTCGTGCTGGCGGAAGATCGACAACAGCGCGTTGTCGTTGCCGGCCCAGATATGCGACCAGTTCGGTGCCGGCGCGTCGGCGTAGCTGTCCATGCGCAGCGCCTCGTAGTCGTTGCGCTTGTCACGGTAGCTGAGCCACAGGCCGAGCAAGTCACCGATATCGTCGAACTGGCCCGGCATGGCCAGCAGTGGCGTGGCCTCGGCGCGGTACGCGGGATCCTTTAGATAGAGATCATGCTGCGGGTCCTGAAACAGCACCCAGAAATTGTCGCGAATCACGTCGGTGGCGATCTGCCCACGACAGACCGGCCCCCGAATAAAGGTGCGCACGAAGTATTCGGCGTCATCCAGCATGAACTGGTAGCGCGCCTGCGGCGGAATCGCGGCAAAGGTCTCGAAGGGGTTGGCGCGGCGATGAGCGCCATAGCCCGGCACCGCGTCGACCTGCCAATCGTCCGCGAAGAACAGTTCATGCACCCGCGCCAGCTTGCGTTCGCTAAGCGGATAGGTGATGTGGGTCTTGTGCACGATGACGCCCTGGATGGGCGCCAGACGGTAATAAAACTCGGTGCCGGGGTCGTCGTTTGGCCTGCGCGTGGCAATCGGGTCAACCGCCTGGCCGCTCGGCGTGCGCGAGCGCTGCAACTGGAAGAAGTGCCCAGGCTCGCCGCCCTTGAAGTAGAAGTGCGCAAGAAACAGATGCTCGTACAGCCAACGTGCAACCAGCGCCTGACGAGCCCCCGGCGCATTCAGCATGTACTCCCAGGCGGCGACCTGCTTGGCCTCGATCGCGCTCGCCTGCAACGCTGGCTGATCCACCGGCGCACCCTCGGCCAGCCAGCGCTGCAGGGTCTGATAAGACTGTTCACTCAAACCGGTGACGGCGAAGGGCATGCCGGCTCGTGGAGCCTTCTGCGCATAAGCGTCGAATTCTTCCGGCAGCGGGCATTGGTTGCTCCGCCGGATACCGATAGCCAGGTCGTCCGGCAGCTTGGCATTGACGGCTAGCGGCGTGGCGTGGCCCAGTTCGAGCATGCGTGCCATCAACGCCGCCTGGCTGCCCTGCCGATCCAGCACCGAGAAAAACTCCTTGCGGCGCCAGGCAGCTGCGCCATGGGCATCGAGAAACAGGCGCGTGGTCGCCTGCGCCTTGGTACGAATGCCATCGTACACCGGCAGTTTGTTGGCGCCACGCTGGGCGCCTTCTCCGCTGCCCAGATTGAGCTGGCAGGGCGAGTCGTAGCAGGCGTGACAGGCCACGCAATGCTGGGTAAAGATCGGCTGTATCTCGCGACTGTAGGACACCGGCTCGGCCGCCAGCAGCGGGCCGATCAACAACAAGCAAGCGCCAAGCAGTACGCGATACGCCATGAGTCTTTTCCGTAAGAAGTAAGCGTGAAGTCTAACTGGCAAGCCTGGACGAAAGCGAACCACAGCAACATGAGACAAATTCATGTAAAAACCCTACTTGCTACAAATCCACGCAGCTTTGTTATCATTGCCCACTCTCTGTTTCAGCTTTGCTCAGGTAGTTCCGTCCATGTCGCTTTCCGATCGCAGTGCCCGCCTCCATGCTCTCCA
>JBFKAF010000674.1:0-2171 GCA_041621735.1 Pseudomonas sp. | reverse complement strand
GGGCCAGCCGGATCAGCCTGACCGAGCAGTTGCTGGCGTGGTTGAAGCTGCGCGAGCAGAAACCCCAGGTGCTGCTGTCCGGTTCGGCGGTGGGCTGGTACGGCGATGGCGGCGAGCGCGAATTGCATGAGGATACGCCCCAGGTCACCGACGACTTCGCCGCGCAGTTGTGTGGCGCCTGGGAGGAAACCGCCCTGCGTGGCGAAGACCTGGGTATCCGCGTGGTGCTGCTGCGCACCGGGCTGGTGCTGGCCAGGGATGGCGGTTTTCTCAAGCGCCTGTTGCTGCCGTTCAAGCTTGGCCTGGGCGGGCCGCTTGGCGACGGACGGCAATGGATGTCGTGGGTGCATTTAGCCGATCAAGTCGCCCTGATCGACTTTCTCTTGCAGCTGCCGCAGGCCCGCGGTCCTTATAATGCCTGCGCGCCTGAGCCGGTGCGCAACGCCGAGTTTGCCCAGGCACTGGGCCGCGTGCTGCACCGTCTGGCGATCTTGCCGGCGCCGGCGTTCCTCTTGCGCGCCGGTTTGGGCGAGTTGTCCACTTTGCTGCTGGGCGGCCAGCGCGCGCTGCCGCTGCGTTTGCGCGAGGCGGGCTTCACCTTTCGTTTCACCGATCTGGATTCGGCCCTCGAGGACTTGTTGGGCCGTCACTGACTAGGAATAGATATGACCGATCACGCCCTGCTACTGGTCAACCTGGGTTCCCCGGCGTCGACCGAAGTGGCTGATGTCCGGCGCTACCTCAACCAGTTTCTGATGGATCCCTATGTGATCGACCTGCCGTGGCCGGTGCGCCGGCTGCTGGTCTCGCTGATCCTGCTCAAACGACCGGCGCAGTCGGCGCACGCCTACGCCTCGATCTGGTGGCCGGAGGGCTCGCCGCTGGTGGTCTTGAGTCGGCGCTTGCAGCAGGCGATGCAGGCCCAGTGGCGCCATGGCCCGGTCGAGTTGGCGATGCGCTATGGCCAGCCGTCGATCGAGTCGGCGCTGCTGCGCCTGGCAGGGCAGGGTATCCAGCAGGTCACCCTGGCGCCGCTGTATCCGCAGTTTGCCGACAGCACGGTGACCACGGTGATCGAGGAGGCCAAGCGGGTCGTGCGCGCGCACAACCTGAGCCTGCGGATCGCCGTGCTGCCGCCGTTCTACGATCAGCCGGAATACCTCGACGCCCTGGTGGACAGTGCCAGGCCGTATCTGGACCAGGACTTCGACCATCTGCTGCTGAGTTTTCACGGCCTGCCCGAGCGTCACCTGCACAAACTCGACCCCAGCGGCCATTGCCTGCAGGGCGCCGATTGCTGCCGCACGGCTGCGCCAGAGGTGCTGGCCCACTGTTATCGCGCGCAATGCCTGGCCAGCGCCGAGGCCTTCGCCAGCCGCATGGGCCTGCGCCCTGAGCAATGGTCGGTGTCGTTCCAGTCGCGCCTGGGCCGGGCCAAGTGGATCGAGCCCTATACCGAGACTCGCCTGGACCAGCTGGGTAAGCAGGGGGTGAAGAAGCTGTTGGTGATGTGCCCGGCTTTCGTCGCCGATTGCATCGAGACCCTGGAAGAGATTGGCGACCGGGGCCTCGAGCAATTCCAGGCCGCCGGTGGCGAAAGCCTGCAGCTGGTGCCCTGCCTCAACGATCACCCGAGTTGGGTGGCGGCGCTGAACAGCCTGAGCGAACGGGCACCCTTGATGCTGTGAGCGCGCATGGCATGAATCGGTTATCAGCCCAAAGGGACACGGCGCATTCGCCAGGCTGATAACGGGGGCTTGCCATACTCACCATGGCCGATGTCGGCTTAAGCTGGGGTCTCTTTCAACCGTCGCGCACCGCGCAAACGGTGCCGAGGAGACCGCCAGTGCTCGACAACAATAACGGCTATCCCTCCAATGCCCGCGCCTGGACTACAGTCGTCATCCTGATGGTGGCGTACGTGCTGTCCTTTATCGATCGGCAGATCCTCAACCTGCTGGTCGGCCCCATTCGCCGCGACCTGATGATCAGCGATACGCAGATGAGCCTGCTGATGGGCTTGTCCTTCGCCCTGTTCTACACCGTCTGCGGTATCCCCCTGGGACGTCTGGCCGACACCAGGAGCCGGCGTGGGCTGATCGCCATCGGCATTCTGTTCTGGAGTGCGGCCACCGCCGCCTGCGGCATGGCCAGGCTGTACTGGCAATTCC
>JBFKAF010000673.1:0-2175 GCA_041621735.1 Pseudomonas sp. | reverse complement strand
CGGTGGTTGGTGCAGCAAAATATCATCGAGCAGCAGCTGACCACCTGCGGACGCAGCTTCAACAAAATGGCCTATGGCATTGCCCCGGGAGCCCGTCGGGTGGTGAGTTATCCGCATTTGCTGCCATTCGGCCAGCCGGTGCATGGCCTGGAAATCGTCTACAAGCGTTGCATCTTTACCCCGCAGCAGGGCTTTCTCGAGGAGGCGGGTTGTCCGCAGTGCCGTCAGGAGATCGGCGAGGCGTTGTTCGACAGCCTGGAAGAGTGGATGCCCGGCCATACGGATAACTTCATCTGCCCGGAATGCGGGCATGAAGACGACATCAATGGCTTTCTATTCCTGCAGCCCTGCGGCTTTTCCAACCTGGGGTTTATCTTCAATAACTGGGCCGCGGCGGCGTTCAAACCCAGTTTTTTAGACGAATTCGCCGAGCGCTTGGGTTATCCGCTCTCTCTGGTACAGGTCGAATGCTGAAGCGCAGCGGCCAGTGCAGCTGTCCCGCTGGTGACGAGCGGATGGCATAAGCGATTCTTTGCATTGAGTGGGAGGGGGTGCCTGAGTATAATGGCGCGCTTCCAATTTTCCCGTCCGGGAGCCCCCGCCATGCTGCGTATCAGTCAAGAAGCTCTTACCTTCGACGACGTTCTACTTATTCCTGGTTATTCCGAAGTTCTGCCGAAGGATGTCAGCCTCAAGACTCGCCTGACCCGTGGCATCGAACTGAATATCCCGCTGCTGTCCGCCGCCATGGACACCGTCACCGAAGCCCGTCTGGCGATTGCCATGGCGCAGGAAGGTGGCATTGGCATCGTGCACAAGAACATGACCGCCGAGCAGCAGGCTGCCGAAGTGCGCAAGGTCAAGCGCTACGAGTCAGGTGTGGTCAAGGACCCGATCACCATCGACGCCGATGCCACTGTCGGCGATCTGTTCGAGCTGACCCGGCAGAACAATATTTCCGGCGTGCCGGTGCTGTCCGATGGCGACCTGGTCGGCATCGTTACCTCACGCGACGTGCGTTTCGAAAACCGCCTGGACGCCACTGTGCGTGAGGTGATGACGCCGAAAGAGCGCCTGGTCACGGTCAAGGAAGGGGTCGACAAGGAAATCGTGCGCGAATTGCTGCACAAGCACCGCATCGAAAAGGTGCTGATCGTCGACGACGCCTTCACCCTCAAGGGCATGATGACCGTCAAGGACATCGAGAAAGCCAAGGCTTACCCGCTGGCCAGCAAGGACGACCAGGGTCGTCTGCGTGTGGGTGCCGCCGTCGGTACCGGCGCCGATACCGCCGACCGGGTCGCCGCTCTGGTGGCTGCCGGTGTCGATGTGATCATCGTCGATACCGCCCATGGTCACTCCAAGGGCGTGATCGATCGCGTGCGCTGGGTCAAGCAGACCTTCCCCGAGGTGCAGGTCATCGGCGGCAACATCGCCACCGGTGATGCGGCCAAGGCGTTGGTCGAGGCGGGTGCCGATGGGGTCAAGGTTGGTATCGGCCCAGGCTCGATCTGCACCACGCGAATCGTTGCAGGCGTCGGTGTACCGCAAATTTCCGCGGTGGCCAACGTCGCGGCGGCATTGCAAGGCACCGGTGTGCCGCTGATCGCCGACGGCGGTATCCGCTTCTCCGGCGATCTGTCCAAGGCCATCGTTGCCGGTGCTTCCTGCGTGATGATCGGCTCGATGCTGGCCGGTACCGAAGAGGCGCCGGGCGAAGTCGAGTTGTTCCAGGGTCGCTCCTACAAGGCCTATCGCGGCATGGGTTCGCTGGGCGCCATGTCCCAGGCCCAGGGTTCCTCGGATCGTTACTTCCAGGACTCTTCGGCCGGTGCCGAGAAGTTGGTGCCGGAAGGCATCGAGGGTCGCGTGCCTTATAAGGGTGCGATGTCGGGCATAGTGCATCAGCTGACCGGCGGCCTGCGTGCCTCCATGGGCTACACCGGCAGTGCCACCATCGAAGAGATGCGCACCAAGCCCGAGTTCGTCCGTATCACGGGTGCCGGCATGGCCGAATCGCACGTGCATGATGTACAGATCACCAAAGAGGCGCCGAACTACCGCGTCGGCTAAAAAATCGCTGGATCGCTGCTGCGCTGGCTCATGCGGCGTTGGAAAGCAGTTCGCAATGCTCATTGGCTACAGCCAACTGCGCTTGCTCGCTACTTTCCGCCT
>JBFKAF010000672.1:0-2176 GCA_041621735.1 Pseudomonas sp. | reverse complement strand
GCCTTGATCGCCCGGCCCATGCGGTAGGCGCGGTTGATGTCGCGGGTCCACAGGCCGGCGCCGAGGCCGAACTCGGTGTCGTTGGCAATCGCCAGGGCTTCGGCTTCGTCCTTGAAGGTGGTGACGCCGACCACCGGGCCGAAGATCTCTTCCTGGAACACGCGCATCTTGTTGTTGCCCTTGAGCAGGGTCGGCTGGATGTAATAGCCGCTGGCCAGGTCGCCTTCCAGACGCTCCGCCGCGCCGCCGGTGAGCAGCTCGGCGCCTTCCTGTTGGGCGATTTCCAGGTAGCTCAAAATCTTGTCGTACTGCTGCTCGGAGGCCTGAGCACCGACCATGGTTTCGGTGTCCAGCGGGTCGCCGCGCTTGATCTGTTTGATCTTCTTCATCACCTCGGCCATGAACGTCGGGTAGATGGATTCCTGCACCAGCGCGCGGGATGGGCAGGTACACACCTCGCCCTGGTTGAAGAACGCCAGCACCAGGCCTTCGGCGGCCTTCTCGATGAACTCGGGCTCGGCGCTCATGATGTCTTCGAAGAAGATGTTCGGCGACTTGCCGCCCAGCTCGACGGTGCTCGGAATGATGTTCTCGGCGGCGCACTTGAGAATGTGCGAGCCCACCGGGGTGGAGCCGGTGAAGGCGATCTTGGCGATGCGCTTGCTGGTGGCCAGGGCCTCACCCGCTTCACGACCGAAGCCCTGCACCACGTTGAGCACGCCGGCTGGCAGCAGATCGCCAATCAGCTCCAGCAGCACGGTGATCGACAGCGGCGTCTGTTCGGCTGGTTTCAGGATCACGCAGTTGCCGGCCGCCAGGGCCGGGGCGAGTTTCCAGGCGGCCATCAGCAGCGGGAAGTTCCACGGGATGATCTGCCCGACCACGCCCAGCGGCTCGTGGAAGTGATAGGCCGCGGTGTGTTCGTCGATCTCGGCGGCACTGCCTTCCTGGGCGCGGATGCAGCCGGCGTAATAGCGGAAGTGGTCGGCGGCCAGCGGCACGTCGGCGTTGAGGGTCTCACGCACGGCCTTGCCATTGTCCCAGGTCTCGGCCACGGCCAGCAGTTCGAGGTTGGCCTCGATACGCTCGGCAATTTTCAGCAGCACCAGTGAGCGGTTCTGCACCGAGGTCTTGCCCCAGGCATCGGCGGCGGCATGCGCGGCGTCCAGGGCTAGCTCGATGTCTTCGCTACCGGAGCGGGGAAACTCACCGATCAGCGAGGCATCGACCGGGCTGGTATTGCTGAAATACTGGCCCTTGAGCGGCGCAACGAACTCGCCGCCGATGAAGTTGCCGTAGCGCGGTTTGAGGTTGATCACTGCGCCAGGTGTTCCGGGTTTAGCGTAAATCATGGTGGTGCCCTCTCTTGTTTGTCGGAGCCTGCCCATGGACGTGGAACAGGTCATGGTTCGATATTAGGAAGTCGCCCAAGCGGCGGGTATGCGCCCATGGCAGCAATCACCTCGTCATTTGGTAGTAGGTGCGAAAGCGCTCTGCGACACGACTTGCCGACTGCAGGCGCAGGAACACATAGAGTAAAGACGCCCCCGGCGACGGCGGCCAAAACGACGATGGCCGGTCAAGGACCGGCCATCGCTTCACCCAGGGTTGAACCAGGCGATCAGTGCTTGGCTACCAGATCCTTAGGCAGCTTGAAGGTCCAGAGCATGCCGCCCTGGTTGAAGTTCTTCACCCGTTTGGCCACTTCGCCGCCCCACAGCGGCACCGCGCCACCCCAGCCGGACAGCACCGAGACATACTGCTCGCCGTCCATTTCCCAGGTCACAGGCGAGCCCAGCACGCCGGAACCGGTCTGGAATTCCCAGACCTTGTCGCCGGTCTTGGCGTTGAAGGCCTGCAGGAAACCCTCCGGATTGCCGGTGAACACCAGGTTGCCCTTGGTGGTCATCACCCCGCCCCACAGCGGCGCGAAGTTCTTCTGCCGCCAGACTTCCTTGCCGGTCTACGGGTCGATGGCGCGCAGCAAGCCGATGTAGTCCTCGTTCAACGGTTTGATGGTGAAGCCGGAACCCAGGTAGGCCGCGCCCTTCTTGTAGGCGATGTCTTCGTTCCAGATGTCCATGCCCCACTCGTTGCTCGGCACATAGAACAGCCCGGTGTCCTGGCTGTAGGCCATCGGCATCCAGTTCTTGGCACCGAGGAAGGCCGGCGCGGC
>JBFKAF010000671.1:0-2182 GCA_041621735.1 Pseudomonas sp. | reverse complement strand
GCGTTGCTGGAGCGGGCGGTGCTGCTGAGCCTGAACGCCTCCAGCGCGCGCATTCGCCGCGACTACCCGGCCCTGCGTCCGGCCCTGGCGGCGGCCCTGGCGCCGTTGCAGGATCAGGCCGCGGCGGGGGAGGAGGCGCTGACGCGCAACCGGGTCGCGGCGCATTGGGTCGAGGACGCCGCGCGGCAACTGAAGGCCGGCCTGAGTGCCAGCGAGGCCGGGCAACTGGCCTCGCTACGGTTGTTCGGCGTGGCGCCGGGAGCCTACGGCGCCGGAATCAACAGCCTGGTCGAGCGCTCCGGCAGCTGGCAGCAACGCGGCGAATTGGCCGACGCCTACGTGCGCCGCATGGGCCATGCCTATGGCCTTCAGCATCAGGGTGAGGCGGCCCAGGCGGTGTTCGCCGACAACCTCAAACAGGTCACGCGCACCTACCTGGGGCGCTCCAGCAACCTCTACGGCTTGCTGGATAACAACGACGCCTTCGACTATCTGGGCGGCCTCAGCCTGGCGGTGGAACAACTGTCCGGCAAGACCCCGGAGAACTTCGTCAGCTGGCACAACGACCCAACCAAGGTACGCCTGGAGCCCTTGCAGCAGGCGCTGTTGGCCGAACTACGCGGGCGCTTCCTCAATCCGGCGTGGATCAAGGCGCTGATGCAGCACGACTATGCCGGCGCACGCACCATGGGCAGCGAGTTCCTCGAATACCTCTGGGGCTGGCAGGTGACCAATCCGGAAATCATCACCGAGCAAGCCTGGGTAGACGTCAAGGCGGTGTACATCGACGACCGTTATGGGCTGGAACTGGATCAGTTCCTCGAGCAGGGCCACAACGTGCACGTGAAGAGCAACATGCTCGCGGTGATGCTGGTGGCGATCCACAAAGACTTCTGGCAGGCGGACGCCGCCACCGTGCAGCAACTCGGCGAACAGTTCGCCCGCCTGGTGATCGAGCACGGCTTGCCGGGCAGCGGTCACACCCGCCCCGATCACCCGATGCTGCAGTGGCTGCTGCCGCAGTTACCGGCCGAGTTGCGCGCGGGGCTGGCGCAACGCATCGAGGCCGCGCAACTGCCGCCACAGCGCGTCGCCGTGCCGAGCAGCGTCAGCGAGATTCAGACGGCCGAACAACCCGAAGCCGCCCGGCAAGACGCCGGGCAGCCTGAGGAGCACAGCGCACAGAGCGAACAACCAGTGGCCGACCAGCTGTGGCTGGGCCTGCTGGCACTGGCTCTGTTGCTCGGCCTGGGAATGTGGCGCGGGCGCGGAGCGCAATCGGCGAAAGGAGCCTGATGATGTTGGATAGCGTGATTTTTACCTGGGTCCACCAACTGGTCGGCTGGCTGCTGCAGCCGGTGACCCTGGCTTTGTTGCTGCTGGTGGCCGTGGCCGTGTGGGACATCGGCGTGGCCTGTGGCGAGCGTCTGGGCGGGTTGCGCCGCTGGCGGGTGTTGCCGCAGGCGCAGGTCGAACGGCGGGCACGCAAGCGTCTGGAACGCTGCGACCTGATCGCCCGATTGGGGCCGATCCTCGGCCTTATGGGCACCCTGATCCCGCTCGGGCCGGGCTTGGCGGCGCTGGGCGACGGCGACATTCAGCTGCTCAGCGTGGCCATGCGCGTGGCCTTCGATGCCACGGTGCTGGGACTGCTCGGCGGCATGGGCGGTTTCGTCCTCGGGCGCCTGCGCCGGCGTTGGTACGACGAACTGCTGGATGGCATGCAACGCGAACAGGAGGTTGGCGATGAGTCGTTGGCGGTCTAGCCGTTTCGACGAGGTGGACAGCGATCCGCTCAGCTCGCTGGCCAACCTGGTCGACCTGATGCTGGTGTTCGCCTGCGGCCTGCTGGTGGCGCTGGCGGCGCAGACCGACGTGCTGCAGCAATTGCAGAAGCAACCGCAAAGCGTCGAGCGCGGCCGTGAGTTGCCGCGCCTGCCGGACAGCCTGCAAGGGCAGGGTGGCGAAGGCCTGGAGAGCGTCGGCCAGGTCTACCGCGACCCGCAGACCGGCAAGCTGATCCTGATAGGCGATTGAGCGGTGGTCGTCAGGCGAAATGTTCAAGCAGCGCCGCTACGCGGCTAACGCCAGCCTACAGCAGCGTGTTAAGGCGTTCGGCTACAGCTGAATCCGCGTCCAGTCGCGGCGTTGCCACATCACCGCAAAGATGGTCGAGGCCAGG
>JBFKAF010000670.1:0-2185 GCA_041621735.1 Pseudomonas sp. | reverse complement strand
CCGAGCGTACGCTGGACCGAAGTGACCGAGGAAGGCTTCGCCGGTGGCGAGGTGATTCCGCAGACCTACGATGGCTCCTCGGACAGCCTCGAGGAGTTGCGCAGCAATATCCTCAAGTCCGGGCAAGTCGGTCGCTTGGTGGCGAATAACTTCAAGTCGAGCATTGTCGATGTGCCGCTGTTGGAGTCGTATCCGGACCCGGACGACCAGAGCAAGCTGATTCCCCTGGATTACCAGCAGTTCTCCCATGAGCTGGAGGAGAAGATTCGCGAGAAATACCAGGCGCAGAATCCCAATGTGAAGGTCCATGTCATCGGCTTTGCCAAGAAGGTGGGCGACCTGATCGATGGTCTGGTCGGTGTCGCGCTGTTCTTTGCCGTGGCCATCGGCATTACTTTCGTCCTCCTGCTGTGGTTCACCCATTGCTTCAAGAGTGCGCTGGCGGTCATTGTCGCCACGCTGATTGCGGTGACCTGGCAGCTCGGCTTGCTGCATACCCTGGGTTTCGGTCTCGATCCCTACTCGATGCTGGTGCCGTTCCTGGTCTTCGCCATCGGTATTTCCCATGGTGTGCAGAAGATCAACGGGATTGCCATGGCCTCCGGCGAGGCGACCGACTCGTTGTCTGCCGCGCGGATGGCCTTCCGCCAGTTGTTCATCCCCGGTCTGGTCGCGCTGCTCTCGGATGCCGTGGGTTTCGTGACCCTGTTGCTGATCGATATCGGCGTAATTCGCGAGCTGGCCATCGGTGCTTCGATGGGCGTGGCGGTCATCATCCTGACCAACCTGATCCTCCTGCCAGTGATGATTTCCTACATCGGCATCGGTAAGAAGGCGGTGAAAATCAGCCGTGAGGAGGCCGCCAAGGATCACCCCATCTGGCGTCTGATCTCCAATTTCGCCCATCCGATGGTTGCACCGATTTCCGTGGTGATTGCCCTGGGTGCGCTGGGGGGCGGTATCTGGTATGGCCAGAACCTGAAGATCGGCGACCTCGATCAGGGCGCGCCGGAGCTGCATCCGGATTCGCGTTACAACCTGGATAACGACTTCGTCATTCGCAACTATTCGACCAGTTCCGATGTGCTGGTGGTAATGGTCAAGACCGGGCCCGAGCGCTGCTCTTCCTACCAGGCACTGGCGGCCATGGACGAGCTGATGTGGACCATGGAAAACACCGAAGGTGTGCAGTCGGCTATTTCCATGGTCACCGTGTCGCGTCAGGTGATCAAAGGGATGAACGAGGGCAACCTGAAATGGGAGACCTTGTCGCGTAATCAGGATGTGCTGAACAACTCGATTGCCCGTGCCGATGGCTTGTACAACGCCGATTGCTCGGTGGCGCCGGTGTTGGTGTTCCTCAACGACCACAAGGCGGAAACGCTGGAGCGTACGGTCGAGGTGGTAGAAGCCTTCGCCAAGGAAAACAACAGGGAAGACCTGCAGTTCATTCTGGCAGCGGGTAACGCCGGTATCGAAGCGGCCACCAACGAGGTGATCGCGGCATCCGAAACCACCATGCTGGTAGCGGTCTATGCGGCCGTGAGCATCATGTGTCTGCTGACGTTCCGTTCCGTGGTCGCCACGCTCTGTGTCATCCTGCCGCTGGTGCTGACGTCGGTACTGGGTAACGCGCTGATGGCCTATATGGGCATTGGTGTGAAGGTGGCGACCCTGCCGGTGATTGCCCTCGGCGTGGGGATCGGTGTCGACTACGGCATCTATATCTACAGTCGACTGGAAACCTACCTGCGCCAAGGGCTGTCGTTGCAGGAGGCCTACTACGAGACCCTCAAGTCGACCGGTAAGGCGGTGCTGTTCACCGGCGTCTGTCTGGCGATCGGGGTGGCGACCTGGATCTTCTCGGCGATCAAGTTCCAGGCCGATATGGGCCTGATGCTGACCTTTATGTTCCTCTGGAACATGATCGGGGCGATCTGGTTGCTGCCTGCTCTGGCACGCTTCCTGATCAATCCGGAGAAGCTGCGCAGTAAGGCCTGAGCCTGATTCGCAGTCACCCCTGTGAAAAAACCGCGACCCAAGGGTCGCGGTTTTTTTTGCTCGCGGTTTAAGCTGCGCGGCGTAGCGAAAGCGTTTCTGCTGCTGCGCGGGCATTGCCGGGGCTCTGGGTGGCGGGCTCGATCAGTCAGTGTTGGCGCTGAAACCCCAATACCGCGTCGCCGCT
>JBFKAF010000669.1:0-2185 GCA_041621735.1 Pseudomonas sp. | reverse complement strand
GTCGGCCAACGCCTGCTCGACGAGGCCCAGCGCCTCGCCCGCGAAACCGGCAAACCGCTGCACCTGGCCGGTCCCGGCGATCAGCTGGAGTGCCAAGCCCTGGCCGCGCGCCTGGGCCTCACGCTGGAAAGCCTCTAACAGACCGCCGGAAAACTACTGCGCACGCTACATTTTCAACGGCCTGCTAACTTGCATCCGGACTACAACAAAACCTGCACTCGCCGCTGCCGTACTGCCAACCACACCAACCAGAGCAGGCTGGCGGCGCACAAGCCGGCCAACTGCACGGCGAGCAACCACTGCCCCGGCGCCAGCCATAGGCCCCAACCCAGCGCCAACCCCGCCAGCACCAGCAAGCGCACGCCCTCCCAGCGCCACAGTTGCCGCCGCCCCTCGAACAACAGGCCCAGGCTGACGCAGCCACTCAGGATCGCCAGCACCAGCAACCCCGCCTGCCACAGCGCCGCCTGCCGAACACTGGCGAGAAATACCAGCGCCAGGGCATTGATCAGCACGAACTGAACCAACGCATAGCTCTTCAAACCGCCCGGATACCCACGCTCGAACTTCTCCGCGCCCATCTGCGGCCAGGGCCGGTGGCGCACATCGGCCGGGCGCCAGCCGGTGGGCATCCACCACAGGCGCAACTTGTCCCACCAGGAGCGGGTGGCCAATGCATCGGCCCACAACAGGCGCCACCAGCTGAACTGCAAGCGGATCGGATCGAAGGTGCCGACCGGCGTCGTCACCCCGTAACGCACCGGCTCGCGCTCCTCGGCATGAGTGCCGAACAAGCGATCCCAGAAGCTGAACACCCCGCCGTGATTCTTGTCGATGTAGGCGTCGTTCTGCCCATGGTGTACTCGGTGCAGCGACGGGGTGATCAACAGGTACTCCAGCCAGCCGAGGCGCCCGACGTGCTGGGTATGAATCCAGAACTGATAGACCAATTGCACGCCGAGCAGCAGCAGAAACAGCGGCAGCGGCAGCCCGAGCACGGCCAAGGGCAAGTAGAACGGCCAGTCGAAGCCGGTCTGCAAGGCACCCTTGCGCAGCGCGGTGGACAGGTTGAAATCCTCGCTGGAATGATGCGGCTGATGCGCACCCCACAGCAGGTTGTAGCGGTGCAGGGTGCGATGCGCCCAGTAGAAGCAGAAATCCACCGCGACAAACCCAAACAGCCAAACCCAGGGCGCAGCCGCGTCCCACTCGAACCAGCGCGCATGCTCGTACAACCAGGCGTACGGCACGACCAGCAACAGGCGCAGCGGACCTTCCAGCAACACCCGCAGCACCGCCGTATTGATACTGGTGCTGGCATCGGCCAGGCGATAGGTAGGCCTGCCGCTATAGCGCTCGTAGGCCAGCTCCAGCAGCATCAAGAGGATATACAAGGGGAACGCCATCACCGCGACACTCATAGCCACCTCTGCGCCCAGGCCGGGTTGGCCAGCCTCGGCTCGTTAAACACCGGCGCTCGCCGACTTTCCTGCCAAGCCTAACCCCGGCATCCGCAACGCGCGGCAGCCAAACCCGCCAAATTCGAGCACCGCGCGTAGTGCGGACATAGTGGCATTCGGCCAAAAACCGGCAGAGCCAAGGGAACCGCCCGGCAACTTCCCCATCCAAGCTGCTGCGGGGCTTGCCTCCTCTGCCCGACCTCGAATCGGCGAGACCGAGCACCTGCCGGTAACTGCCACATGCAGGGCGCCCCTGATCAACACGCTCGGCGCTATACTTTGCCCCCTCTATTCCAGCCATTCACAACAAGGACTCGTCCATGAAAGCGCTCGGCAAAATCCTAGGCCTGTTTTTCCTCGGACTGCTGCTGATCATCGTGGCCCTGGGCTTCGCCCTGACCCACCTGTTCGACCCCAATGACTACAAGGACGAGATCCGCCAACTGGCCCGCGACAAGGCCAACCTGGAGCTGACCCTGAATGGCGACATCGGCTGGAGCCTGTTCCCCTGGCTCGGCCTGGAGCTGACCGACGCCACCCTGGCCAGCGCCAGCACCCCAGACAAGCCCTTTGCCGACCTGCGCCTGCTCGGCCTCTCGGTGCGCGTGCTGCCGCTGCTGCGCCGTGAAGTACAGATGAGCGATGTGCGCGTCGAAGGCTTGAACCTGCGCCTGAACCGCGACAAGCAGGGCCACGGCAACTGGGAAGACATCGGCAAAAACGTC
>JBFKAF010000668.1:0-2187 GCA_041621735.1 Pseudomonas sp. | reverse complement strand
TACGGTGTCTTTCCTACAGTTCATGCGGTATCACAAGGAGGTTGGGGTATGTGTTGTTCGGAGTCTTGCGCCACACGTAAACCTGTTCAAGCGGGCGAGTAAGTACACCTTGCTGAACTACCTGGGCAAAATCTTCAAGGGCACCCCGCGCGGCGACGAGTACGTGTTCTCGGTCGCCGGTAAGAAGAAGTCCGCCTGACCGTGGCACTTGACCCCCGGTATCTGGACCCCTCTTATTGGGCGTCCCTGCCGATTCAGTCCGGCACCCTGCCAACCCTGGGCGGCGTCGCTTTTGGGAATGTTTCAGCGTACCCAAGTGAATTTGATGATGCGATGCTGCGCAATCTCATCAACACGTTCCAAGGCACGCCGAGTAACTTTGCCCCTGGCTTCACGCCGTTCAATGCGGACTATATTTCCAAAAACCCCTGGAACCAGCCGGCGGGCGGCGGCGATTTCTTTATCGACTCGCCGGACATGTATAACAAGCCGCTGTCCGAGCTTAACAAGTATTTCTCGTTCAACGCCAGCGACCCGGTGTTTGGCAGCCTTTCGGCGGGCGTACAGGACTACTTGCAACGCGCCGAAGCGTACGACCCTTGGAAAACCATCTTCACCCCGGAGGGGACGGCTTCTGCCAATGCGGCTTACGGTGACTGGACGCCGGAGAAAATTCAGGCGCTGTTCACCCCTCAAGACTACGCCACCATTGAGGGGGCGATTCAGCCCTACCGCACTGCCGACCAGCTTTACATGCTGGAAATGCTACGCAGGGCGCAGAGCGGCGAAATCAAGATCAACTCCTTTGAGCCTGGCATTTTTGGCGCGGCTATGGCGGCGCTGCCCGCAATTGTTGGCGCGACCACGGGGCCGTTTGGCGGTGCTATCGGCGGCGCTATATCGGGAAACCTTTCTGGCGGCGGCATACAGGGCATTTTAAGCGGCGCGCTCACGGGCGGCATTGCAGGCAACGGCGGCCTTGGGAACACACTCAGCGGCCTTAGCGGTACTACAGGTGGAATTATGAACTCAATCACTGACGCACTTTCTGGCTTTACCAATGCATCCTGGAACCCATTCAATATTGGGAACATTCAGGGCGCTCTGGACTTTGTATTGCCAGACAGTTTGTTTAACGCCTTTGGGCCTGGGTTGAGCGAAGTCCTGTCTGGGGCCATACCCGGCGCCTTGGCGGGCGGCGCATTAGATGGGTGGCAGGGCGCTGGCATCGGCGGGGCGCTGGGCGGGTTGCTGGGATATGGGTCTAATCAATTCGGGACAACCGGGCCTTTGACCATTACTGACTGGATTTCTAACGCCTTGTTTGGCGGCAACAACACAGGCGGCGGCCTGTCTGGCGGCGGCACTTCCGGGGGCACTTCCGGGGGCACTTCCGGGGGTGGGTCGTCAGGCGGCGGATTGTTAGGCGGCAATACAGGTGGCGTGCTAGGCAGTTTGTTCGGCGGCAGCTTGGGCGGGCTTGGGGGGTTGCTGGGCGCTGGCATCCCGCTCGCCTTCCTGACCAATGAAGCCAACAAGGCCAGCGACACGCCGACGTCTACGCGCACGCCGTTCTCGTCCGTTAATGATGGCTTCGCTACCCTTGACCCTGCAATCCGTTCAGCGCTGTTGGAGAGCAATCAGGGATACCGCGACCTTCTTGGGCAAGCTCAGGGCAACCAGAACGCCTTTATTCAGGCGCGTGTTGACCCGCTGATCGCACAGACCGCACAACAGCGCGGCTCCCTTGAGCGTTCACTGGGCCTTCGCGGCGTATCGGGAAGCTCGTTTGGCGACCAGTCGCTGAACCGCTTTGACATCGACTCGCAGAACGCCATCGGCAATGCCCGCGCTCTTGCTACGCAGGATTCGCTGGGCTTCCAGGGCGGGCTTAACCAGATGCTGCAAGGCGGCGGTATGAACCTGCTGCAAAGCGAACTGTCAGGGCTGGGGCTTGGGGATATGAACATCCAGAACCTGCTGGCGCGGGCGAAACTGCGCACTGACCTGTTTGGGCGCGCTGCCGGGCAGCTCGGATCACTGCTCTCTGGCAAGCCAGCGGTATAGGGGGCTGATATGGCATTTAACACAGAAGGACTACTGGCCTCTATCGGGCGCGGGCTGAAGCTGGGCGCCGGGGTGATGAACCCGCAGATATATGAGGAACAGGGGCGCGAACGCTTGCTT
>JBFKAF010000667.1:0-2189 GCA_041621735.1 Pseudomonas sp. | reverse complement strand
TGGCCTCGGCGGCGCGAGCGGCGGCCATGCCGGCGTCGCCGGTGTAGGTCAGCGCCAGGCAGATCTCGCCCTTGGCCAGGTCGTCGATATGCTTGCCGCTGCCGATGTAGCGCAGGTTCGGTTGCAACTGGGCGAGCAACTGCTGCGCGGCCTTGAGGTCGGCGGCGGCGGTGCTGTACGGGTCCTTGCCCAGGTAGTTCAGCGCGATCGCTATCACCTCCTGCGGCGAGTCCAATACGGCGATGCCGCAATCTTTCAGCTTGCCGGCGTACTGCGGCTTGAACAGCAGATCCAGGCTATTCAGCGCCACACCCGGCAGACGCTGCTCAACCGCCTGCTTGTTGATACCCAGGCCGACGGTGCCCCAGGTGTAGGGCACGCCGTAGCGGTTGCCGGGATCGACGCTGGCCAGCTTGGCCAGCAGCTCGGGGTCGAGGTTAGCGGCATTGCTCAAGGCGCCGAGCGGTTGCACGGCCTTGGCCTGAATCGCCCGGGCCAGACCGCTGGAGGCCGGGAACACGACGTCGTAACCACTGCCGCCGGTGAGCAGCTTGCTGTCGAGCACCTCGGTGCTGTCGAAGGTGTCGTATTTGACCCGGATACCGGTTTCGCTCTGGAAGCGCTTGAGCGCCTGCGGCGCCACATAATCGGCCCAGTTGTAGATGTTCAGCACCTGCTCCTCGGCCTGCAGCGGCAGGGCGCAGGCGATCAGTAACAGGCTGGCGGCAAGGCGCATGGCGGAGACCTCTCTTCTGGCGAATCGATTGGCGTGGAAAACGCTGAGATCATCCTGCGCCCGCTATTGCTTTGAATAAATATGAAGTGATCTACTTTGGCATCGACCATCATCAATGTTTGGAGCCACCATGCTCAGCCAAGTGCGCGACCTCGACCTGCAACTGCTGCGGCTGTTCGTGAGTGTGGTGCAGAGCGGCGGCTTCAGTGCCGCCCAGGGTGAACTGGGGATCGGTCAATCGACCATCAGCACGCAGATGGCCAAGCTGGAAACGCGCCTGGGTTTCCGTCTGTGCGAACGCGGCAAGGCCGGCTTCCGCCTGACCCCCAAGGGCGAACAGGTGCTACAGGCCACGCACCGACTGTTCGCCGCCCTCGAAACCTTCAAGGGCGAGGCCCAGGGCATGGCCGACAAACTGCTGGGCACGCTCGGCATCGGCCTCTCCGAAGCCCTGGATGAACAGGTACTCGCGCGAGTCGGCGCGGCCATCGGGCGCTTTCGCCAGCGCAACCAGGCGGTGCAGATCGAGCTGCTCAGCGCCATGCCCGCCGAACTGGAACGACGCCTGCTGCAAGATCAGCTGCACCTGGCCATCGGCTACTTCTCCGGCGCCCAGGCCACACTCGACTACGTGCCGCTATTCGAGGAGACACAGGCGCTGTACTGCGGCACCGGCCACCGTTTATTCGCGCAGCCCGAGGTGAGCCTGGAGCAGTTGCAGGACGAGGACGGCGTGCATCACCCCTACCGCTTCATTCAACGCGACGAACCCTGGCAAACCACCGCCAGCAGTGCACGCAGCGAACAGGTCGAAGGCACCCTGGCGTTTGTCCTGTCCGGCGCCCATATCGGTTACCTGCCCCAGCACATCGCCGCCCCCTGGGAAGCACGCGGCCTGCTGCGCGCGCTGCTGCCGGAGCGGCTCGGCTTCAGCGTGCAGTTTCACCTGAGCAGTCACCGCGGACGCCAACCGAGCGAGGTGCAGCAGGCGTTCATCGCGGACCTGCTCGGCGCATTCGCGCAAACGCCTGGGGCGTGAGGGAAGCCGCGGGTATCCCTAGAGCTGACAGGCCCTGCGGCAGGCCAACTGCTGTTGGCGGGAGCCTCCGCCCCCTGATCGGCACGCCGCAGCAACCGCCTGATGCGCGCAGCGGTCTATAGTTTTTATTCAAGCCGGTACTGGCTCCCCCCTGTCCACAGCGTGTAAGGAATCATCATGAGCAAGGTCTACCACGTCGCCGTGCTGGTCGGCAGCCTGCGCAAAGCCTCGATCAACCGCAAACTCGCCCTGGCGTTAGCCGAGCTGGCACCGGCATCGCTGAAGCTGGAAATTTTCGAGATCGGCGCACTGCCGCTGTACAACGAAGATATCGACATCGATCCGCCACCGTCGCCCTACCTCGACTTCCGCGCCAAGGTCAAAGCCGCCGACGCCCTGTTGTTTGTCACCCCG
>JBFKAF010000666.1:0-2191 GCA_041621735.1 Pseudomonas sp. | reverse complement strand
TCGATACTACTGCCGATTGCAGCCCTCATTCTGAGCAGTCCAGGCGCCTGCTCCGGGAACTTTGAGGCCAGTAGGATACCCTCGGCATCGAAGCGCAGTATGGCGTCGGGAATGGCGTGAAGGAGGGCAGTCTGACTGGCCCGTTCGTTTTCCAGCTCGATGCAGTTGCGTTGCGCCTGCACGATATGCCGCAGCCGCTTGGCCAGCACCGAGACGCTCAGGGGCTTGGTCAGGTAGTCGGTGGCACCGACCTCGCTGGCTCGTCTGATCGACTCCAGGTCATCCAGGCCAGTGAGCATGACCACCGGGGTCAAGGCCTTACCCGGCAGGCGTTTGAACTGTTCGCAGGTAGTGAATCCGTCCATGCCGGGCATGCGTCCATCCATCAATACGATGTCGAAATCCTGGGTCATGGCCAGGCGCAGCGCATCGGCACCACTCTGTGCTTCGATGATCTCGAAGCCCTCATTCGATAGCGCTAATTGCAGGTGCATGCGGATCAATTCGTCATCGTCGACCACCAGGACGGACATGCCCGGTTGTGGCGTTGGGGGCGTGCCCCGATAACGGTGTAATGCCCTCGACTCGGCCATGATCGCTCTCCCTCTGCTCGTGGTAGTTTTATAGTTGACCAGCGAAAACCGTGCCACCAACGCAGGTTTAGCGGGTTGAACGCCCATGCAAGGGTTCAGCGTGCGGCGTTGGCTTAAGGTGCCCTCAATTCACTGCAAAATGGGGCTGGATACCAGGAGGTTTTTGCAAAATGCAAAGCAGGATGCGAATCTGGATGCAAATTTCCGAGTATTTGCTGCGTAATTGGGGCTTTGCGGCCTGGCCTTGAATTTGCTTTTCACTTTCGTAGGCAGCACTTCGCGTATTGGCGATGACGCAGTATCCGCAGCCTCGCGAGGCATATTGTGCGCGGCCTATGGCCCGGCAACTGTTCCCGTTGGTTGCCGAAGGCGAAGGTACTGTCGAGGGCGATAGAGGGGCGCTCGGTTAATCGAGACCGATAGCAACCTGCACTGCTTAATAACAACGATAGAGAGGCAGATACCATGAGCGGTTTAAAACTGATCGATGAGGCCGTCCTCGAGCGCTTGGCCGCCGAGACCTCGAACGCCATGCTTGAGCGCATGATCAACATGTTTGTGCTTGAGGCGCAGCGGCGGATGGACGCGATTCTCAGTAAGTTGGCCGAGTTGGACTGCCACGGTGTCGAGGACGAGGCGCATACCTTGAAAAGTAATGCGGCCACCTTTGGTGCCAATCAGTTATCCGCTTTGGCGCGGGAACTCGAGGCGGCCTGCAAGCGCCTGGATAAAGAGCGGGTGGTGCAGCTGCTCCCGGAAACCGAGGAGACCTTGCAGGAGACCCTGGCGGTGTATCGCCAGCGCTTCAATATCAAGCAGTCGGCGTAAAAGGAGAGAGCCTATGCAAGAGCCAGTCAGTACCACCGCCATTTTGCTGGTTGAGGACAGCCTGCCATTGGCCACCCTTTATCGACAGTACCTCGAAACCCAAGGTCATCGGGTCGTGCATGCCGAAAACGGTAGCGAGGCCTTGCAGGCGCTGATTCAGCACGATGTTCAGCTGGTGCTATTGGACCTGACCTTGCCGGACATGCATGGCTTCGATGTGCTGCGCTTCATCAATGACAAGGCGATCGATGTGCCGACCGTCGTGGTGACCGCCAGCGATTCGGCGACGGTGGCGATGGATGCCGTGCACTTGGGCGCCGTCGACTTCCTGACCAAACCCATCGATGCCAGCCGGCTGATGCTGACCGTGAATAACGTGCTGAAGCAGCATCGCCTGGAAGACATGGTCGACAGCTATCAGCAGCGCTATGAGCGGGACCATTTCGAAAGCCTGGTCGGCGCTTCACCAATGATGCAAGGGGTCTACCGGATCATCGAGAGTGCCGCCTCCAGCCGGGCGAGCATTTTTATTACCGGCGAGAGCGGCACCGGCAAGGAACTTTGCGCCGAGGCGATTCATCGACGCAGCGACCGCAGCGATAAGCCGCTGATCACCATCAACTGTGCCGCCATTCCTCGCGAGCTGATGGAGAGCGAGATATTCGGCCACATGAAGGGCGCGTTCACCGGTGCCCATGCCGAGCGGGATGGGGCGGCCACCCTGGCGCATGGCGGCACCCTGTTTCTCGACGAACTCTGTGAAATGGACC
>JBFKAF010000665.1:0-2192 GCA_041621735.1 Pseudomonas sp. | reverse complement strand
AGGTGAGGACCAGCAGTGCGCCGATCAGCATGGGTGAACTCCTGTCGGAATGCGGCTGCAGGGCATGATAGGTCATCGTTCAGAACGGATGAATTATCCTACAGGATCATGCCGGGCTTGGGCGGCGAGCTATGAGCGAGGTGTCTTGCCGAGCCTTGCCTGCGGTTTGCCCAGCAAAAACGCCCGCCCTCGGGGGAGGGCGGGCGTCGGCTACAGCCAGGTTGGCGCGAGGTTAGCCGGCCAGGCGCAGTTTGTCCGGCTGCTGTTCCTGTCCTTTGGTCCTGCCGTAGACGTCTTCCAGGCGCTCGATGTCATCCTCGCCGAGGTAGCTGCCCGATTGCACCTCGATGATCTCCAGCGGGATCTTGCCCGGATTGGCCAGACGGTGCACCGCAGTGATGGGGATGTAGGTGGACTGGTTTTCCGTGAGCAGGAAGGTCTTGTCGTTGCAGGTCACCTCGGCGGTACCGGACACCACGATCCAGTGTTCGGCGCGGTGGTGGTGCATCTGCAAGGACAGTTGGGCACCCGGCTTGACCGTGATGTGCTTGACCTGAAAACGCCCGCCCATGTCCACCGAATCGTAGGAGCCCCAGGGCCGGAACACTTCGCAGTGGCTCTGGGTTTCCTGGCGACCCTGTTCGTTCAGGGTGTTGACCAGGGTTTTGACTTCCTGCACGCGGTCCTTGGGCGCAATCATCAGGGCGTCCTTGGTTTCCACCACGACGATATTGTCCATGCCCAGCACGGTGACCAGCTTGTCGTTGTTGGCGTGGACCATGCAGTTGTGGCTGTCGTGCATCACCACGTCGCCCTGCAACACGTTGTGGTTTTCGTCCTTGTCGTTGACCTCCCACAGCGAGGCCCAGCAGCCGACGTCGCTCCAGCCGGCGGATAGTGGCACCACGCAGGCCTGCGCGGTTTTTTCCATCACCGCGTAGTCGATCGAGTTGTCCGGGCAGCAGGCGAAGGTGTCGGCGTCGATCAACAGGTGGTCGCCGTCGGCCTGGCTGCGCTCCAGGGCCAGCAGGCAGGTGTCGTAGATATCCGGGTCATGCTTCTTCAGCTCTTCGAGGAAGCGACTGGCGCGGAACAGGAACATCCCGCTGTTCCAGAAGTAATCGCCGGATTCGACGAAGCTGCGCGCGCGCTGCAGGTCCGGCTTCTCGACGAACTGCAACACCCGGTTGATCCCGTCGGGCAGACTGCTGCGGTCCTGCAGGTCGCAGCGGATATAGCCATAGCCGGTTTCCGGGGAGGTGGCCGGCACGCCGAACAGCACCATCTCGCCACTCTCCGCGGCGACGGTGGCCATGGCCAGGACGCGCTGGAAGGCGCGCTGATCCTTGATCACATGATCGGCCGGGAGCACCAGCATCAGCTCATCGCGGCCTTCGGCCTGCAGCTTCATGGCGGCGATGGCCACGGCCGGGGCGGTGTTGCGGCCGAAGGGCTCCATGATCAGGCCGTCGACTTCCAGCTGGCAGGCGCCGAGTTGTTCCTGAACGATAAAACGATGGCCTTCGTTGCATACCACCAGCGGTTTCTGCATGCCCTCGACCGCGAGGCGCTGCAGGGTTTGTTGAAACAGGCTGTGCTGGCCGGTGAGGGCCAGGAACTGCTTGGGAAATTGCTTGCGCGAAAGCGGCCAGAGTCGTGAGCCGCTACCACCTGACAAAATTACCGGAATCATGCTGTCTCTCCTTGAACGATCGGAAGGTGTGCCACTTTGTGTGCTTTTTTTATGCACTCCACGCTTAGTGGCCTGTGTGGCTAGTTCAATTAGTCAATTTCGGCGTCTGAGATCCCGATACGGTGTTGCCGCTCCTCGCCATAGCCTGCTATGACTCGTCGCAGCGCCTGGTCTCGGAACCTCAGTCATCCGAACTTGAGTTAACCAACTAGCCGTACAGGCCACAGGGCGTGGGCGCTGGTTATTCGTTGTCGGGTCATTCCGCGTCTGGGCGCTTGACCCAGACCGGGGCCAGGTTGTCGTCGCTGCCGGTGATGAATAGGCTGACGATTTCCCCACGGGGCAGGCTGACCGGCTTCAGGTCGCTGACTTTGCGCGAGCCGTCGAACAGCGCCAGGCTGACCTTGACCGGGTTGATTTCGCGGTCGCCACGGCCCGCGGGCGCGACGCGTTTGACCACATCGGTCTTGCCGTCGGCGGTCTTCAGGGTCAGCGCCTT
>JBFKAF010000664.1:0-2195 GCA_041621735.1 Pseudomonas sp. | reverse complement strand
TTACCAGGACAACATCTACCGCCTGGACGCCTATCTCACCTCCAGCTGCAAAACCTACCTGCAGAAGGACTTCGAGCTGCGCCGCAACGCCGGCGAGCTGCGCAAACGCGAACGGGGCGTGTACGAGATTCCAGGCCGGGGAGTAGACGACCAGCAAGAGCAGCACATCATCCAGAAATCCATCAATGACTGGACCGTGAATCTCGACATCACCGCGGACGAGCACTACGGCGGTGAGCGAGTGAAGCGCGCGCTCGCCCGCTATCCGCTGCGGATCATCCGCTCGGACGTGGACCCAGAGAAAAACCCGTTCGGGCTGCAGTGGGACTGCTATGACGGTAACCCACAGCGAATTGAGGTATCCACCGACGACGTCGCAGAGTCCGGGGGCCGTCGATGAAGCGCACGCTGCGATACGCCTGTGCCCTCCTCGCTTCGTTGGCCGCGCATGCCGGCGCGGTTGAGATTCAGCGGTGGGAGCGGATCCCGCTCGCCCTTCCGCTGGTTGTAGGCCAGGAGCGCATCGTCTTCGTCGACCAGAATGTACGGGTCGGCGTGCCCCGGAATCTGGAGGGGAAGCTGCGCGTACAGAGCACGGGAGGCGCGCTGTACCTGCTGGCGAATGAGCCGATCGAGCCAACCCGCCTGCAGCTGCAGAACATGACCAGCGGCGAGATCATGCTGGTCGACATTGCCGCCACCCCAGGGCAAGCGAACCAGCCAGCGCCAGAACCGGTAAAGATTGTCGCCGGCGACAATCCGGCCGCCCGCTATGGCCAGCAGACGTCAGCGCCGAAGCAGGCTGCTACACGCCCAACCGCCGTCACAACAGAGGATGGCGACCAGGAGTTCGAGGAGCAGCCGGCCGCACGACGTGAAACGCCAGTGCCGGTGGTTCTCACTCGCTATGCCGCCCAGATGCTCTATGCCCCGCTGCGAACTGTCGAGCCGATTGAGGGCATCGGCCAGGTAAACATCAACCGCCGCCTGGACGTCAGCACCCTGCTGCCCACGCTGCCCGTCGAAGCCACCGCGCTGGGGGCCTGGCGGCTGGATGGGTTCTGGGTAACGGCGGTGAAACTGCGCAATACCAGCGTGCAGCCGTTGACACTGGATCCGCGTGAACTGATGGGCAACTTCGTTGCCGCCACCTTCCAGCATCCCTACCTGGGCGCCCAAGGCGATGCCAGCGACACCACTGCGGTGTACCTGGTTACCCAGGGCCGAGGCCTAGCCGAATCGCTGCTTCCCGCGTCCATCGGCCAAATCGACCCGAAGGGAGGCCGTCGTGAAAGGTAATCCTCTCCTCAAGTTCCTGGCGATCCCGTTTCTGATCCTTGCGGCTATCGTCATCGTGAAGGTCTTCTCCGGAAAGAATGAAAATCTGGCAATAACCGATGGCGGCGGTAAGCCGAAGATTTCCGGCAGCCAGGCGCAAGCACTGGGCGTGGACGGCGATACGCCAAGCGACACGTTACGCACCATCGTGGCGGAGAGCCGCCAACTGAAAGACCAGGTCAGCCAAGCGCTGACCAATAACGAAGAATTGAAGCGGCAGAACCAGGCGCTGCAGACCCGCCTGCAGAACATCGACCAGAACGTCGCGCAGCGCCTGAACCACGCCCAGCAACAGCTGGAACAGAAGTCGAAGGAACAGAACCAGGGCGTGCTCGACATGCTGCAGAAGCAGCTCGACACGCTGGGGAGGCAAGGTAGCGGCAGCGCCGGCAGCGATCTTCCGATCGGCTTTGGCGTTCAGCCAGGAGACGGCCAAGGCTTCCAAGGAGCCCCCGGCCTGGACATCGTCTGGATCGAGCCGCAGGACGCTACCCCCGTCGATGCCAATGGCCAGCCGATCGCGGCTGGCTCCAGCCTGGCGCCCAGTGGATTCAACTTCCCGACCTCATTTGGCCAGTCGCTCGATCGCGGCCAGAACGTACTGAATACCAGCGCGCAGAGTATCGGCAGTGAGATCTCCCCCCAGGACGCGCGCAAGCACGTACGCAAGGTCTACACCTTGCCTCAGAACTCAACGCTCATGGGCTCCGTGGCCTTGTCCGCACTCATCGGCCGCGTCCCGGTCGATGGCACGGTGAACGACCCCTATCCATTCAAGATCCTGATCGGCCCCGACAACCTGACGGCCAACGGCATCGACCTGCCGGACGTCGCCGGCGCCGTGGCCAGCGGCACGG
>JBFKAF010000663.1:0-2195 GCA_041621735.1 Pseudomonas sp. | reverse complement strand
TCATGACGCACATGGCTGAACTGCTGGCCGCGCGAGGCGTCGCGGTGCTGCGTTTCGAGTTCGCCTACATGGCGGCGCGGCGACAGGATGGCAAGAAACGCCCGCCCAGTCCGCAAGCCAAACTGCTGGAACAGTGGCGCGAGGTCTATGGTCGAGTGCGGCAACAGGTCGCTGGGCCGTTGGCCATCGGCGGCAAGTCAATGGGCGGGCGCATGGCCAGCCTGCTGGCCGACGAGCTGGGCGCCGATGGGTTGGTCTGCCTGGGCTATCCCTTCTATGCCGTGGGCAAGCCGGACAAACCGCGGGTGGCGCACCTGGCGGAACTGCACACGCCGACCCTGATCGTCCAGGGCGAACGCGACGCCCTCGGCGACCGGCAGACGGTGGCCGGTTATCAATTATCCAAGGCGATAACGCTGCACTGGTTGGCGAGTGGTGACCACGACCTTAAGCCACTCAAGCGCTCAGGCTTTAGTCACGAACAGCACATGCAGGCAGCAGCGGATAGCGTGGCAGGGTTTCTTGCAGGGTAAGGGCGCCAGCCGCTGGCAGTTGAAAGGTGTGTCAGTTCCACTTCCCTGCAGCTTGCCGCACCTGCACTGAATTGGATAAGCCATAGCGTACCTTCCTTGATAATCCGGAGGTATGAGGGTAGGCGAGTTCGGCAGCGGAGCAAGGCCGATAACCATGTTGACCCGCGGAATCGCTAGAGCGCTTGGCCTCCGCTGCGCGAACCACTGACTGGCCAGGGCGCAAGCCGGATATACGCATGCACCGCGCTGATGACCGAGCTGGGAAAAGCTGTGCTCACTGCTTGTGGGGAGAGCCCACATCTGAGTTGTTAGGCCTATTCGAGTGCGAGCAAAGCAGCAAGGACGAGTTGGCGGTTGTCACTTCGCCAGCGGCGCATCGAGAAACCCGTCGATCATCGGCACCAGCCATCCGGTGCGTACCGTCACCTGCATGTGATCGGTGCCGGGGAGCACGGCGAGCTGTGCATACGGAAGGAGCCGGAACGTCTCCACGGCATGTTCTGGGCGTATGACGTCGGCGTCGCCGACGATAACCAGCGCCGGCACGGTAATACCGCGGATGGCGTCAGCCGGGATGTCCTTGAAGTCGCGCATGCGCTGGGCGGCCTTGTCGTGAAACATGCGCAGGTTCTCGGGGTGCGGCGCGACCTTGAGATACTCCTCCTGCAATGCCTGCGGCATGTTCTCCAGCCTGGCCTTAGCCATCGCCTCCCACAGCCAAGGATAGGCACCCTCGCGCTTGAACAAGGCCGATGCCAATACGAGCTTGTGCACGATTTTCGGATGGCGGATCGCCACCTGCAACGCGATGGTGCCGCCATTGCTGAAACCGAAGAGATCGGCTTGTTCGATGTGCAGGTAGTCCAACAACGCGGCGGTGTCGTCCGCCGACTGCTCGAAGCTGAACTGCCGGTCGGCGATGTCCGCCGTGTGCCCATAGCCCTGCTGCTCGAAGGCGATGACCTGCCGCCCGCCCGCCAGCGCCGGTAGGATCTGACCGAAAGACGTCTGGATGGTGTCGCCGCCGCCATGCAGCAGCACGAGCGGCGGTTGCGCGGAATTGGCGACGCCGTGAATCTCGAAATAGATTCGCAGGCCGTTGATGGGCGCGTAGCCAGTATGGACAGCTTGTTTGTTCTGATTCATGGCTGGTTGCTCAGCGGTTCGTGCTGCCGTTTGCGTGACGATGCCCAAGGTGAAGAGAAAAGCCGCTGCGGCCAGCGGCAGAAGAAGTGTGCCGATGCGCTTGTTCATGATTCGAGCGACGCTTGCCATAAGACTCTCCAGATAGCTGAGCGCCGCCTCCGGTTGATCTTGACCGGCTAGCTCTCCGCCCCATCTACGTAGACGAACGAGGAGGCATGAAATCGACAGTCCCCAGGGCCGAAATGCCTAATGTTTTAGGTTAAGAGGCGGGCGGGTAATCAGTAAGAGGTTTTCTCGTGGTTGTGGTGAGCAGTAGCACTGTCGAAACAGGCGAGTCCTGCAACGGAATAAGGCCGATAACAATGCTGATCATTGGGATCGATTGAACGCTTGGCCCCCGCTGCGCGAACTACAGAATGGCCAGGGCCACGCGCCCATCACAGGTCGGATATACGAATGCAACCGCGCTGACGACAGGGTTTGGAAAAGCTACTTCTCACTACTTGTGAGGGGAGT
>JBFKAF010000662.1:0-2200 GCA_041621735.1 Pseudomonas sp. | reverse complement strand
AGCGCACTGATGAAACACGAAGTCATCGAGAAGAATATCGGTCTGATGGCACTGCTGATGGTGCTGGCCGTCAGCATCGGCGGCCTGACGCAGATCGTGCCGCTGTTTTTCCAGGATGTGACCAACCAGCCGGTGGCCGGCCTCAAGCCCTACACCGCGTTGCAATTGGAAGGCCGCGACATCTATATCCGCGAAGGCTGCGTGGGCTGCCACTCGCAGATGATCCGCCCGTTCCGCGCCGAGACCGAGCGCTACGGCCACTACTCGGTGGCCGGCGAGAGCGTCTGGGACCACCCCTTCCTGTGGGGTTCCAAACGCACCGGCCCGGACCTGGCCCGGGTCGGCGGCCGCTACTCGGATGAGTGGCACCGTGCGCACCTGTACAACCCGCGCAACGTGGTACCCGAGTCGAAGATGCCGGCCTACCCCTGGCTGGTCGAGAACAGCTTCGACGGCAAGGGCACCGACGCCAAGCTGAAGGCCATGCGCACCCTTGGCGTGCCCTACAGCGATGCCGACATCGCCGGGGCCTCGGCGGCGGTCAAGGGCAAGAGCGAGATGGACGCACTGGTCGCCTACCTGCAAGTGCTCGGCATCGCCGTGAAGAACAAGAGGTAAGCCCATGTCTCTCGACTTTATCGATATCGGCACCCTGCGCGGCCTGGGCACCGCCATGGTTCTGCTGGCCTTCAGCGGCGTGACCCTGTGGGCCTATTCCAGTAAACGCCAAGCGGCTTTTAGCGAAGCCGCCCACCTACCTTTTGCCGATGAACCCAAGCCTGCCGCATTAAGGAGCACCACCCCATGAGCACTTTCTGGAGCTGGTATATCGCGCTGCTGACCATCAGCACCCTGCTCGCGCTGTTCTGGTTGATCTTCGCCACGCGCAAGGGCGAGCAGCCAGGCGAGACCGAGCAAACCATGGGGCATTCCTTCGATGGCATCGAGGAATACGACAACCCGCTGCCCAAGTGGTGGTTCATGTTGTTTCTCGTCACCCTGCTGTTCGCCGCCGGCTACCTGGCGCTCTATCCGGGCCTGGGCAATTGGAAAGGCCTGTTGCCCGGCTATGACAATGGCTGGACCCAGGTCGCCCAGTGGCAACGCGAAGTGCAGCAGGCCGAGCGGCTATATGGGCCGATCTTCGCCAAGTATGCGGCGATGCCTCTGGATCAGGTGGCCAATGACCCACAGGCGCTGAAAATGGGTGGCCGCCTGTTCGCCACCTATTGTTCGATCTGCCATGGCTCGGACGCCAAGGGCACTGTGGGCTTTCCCAACTTGACCGACCGCCACTGGCGCTGGGGTGGCGAGCCCGCAACCATCAAGACCAGCATCCTCCAGGGTCGCAGCGGCATGATGCCGGCCTGGGGGCAGGTACTCGGCGAAGAAGGCGTCAAGCAGGTCGCGGGCTATGTCCGGCATAAGCTGGCGGGCCTGCCCCTGCCGCAAGACCAAGCAATCGACCTGGAACGAGGCGCGCAGCTGTTCACCAGCAACTGCACGGCCTGCCATGGGGCCACGGGAACCGGCCTGGCCATGCTCGGCGCGCCGAACCTGACCCAGCCCAGTGGCTGGATCTACGGCTCCAGCCTGGCTCAGCTGCAACAAACCATCCGCTACGGGCGTAACGGCCAGATGCCAGCCCAGGAATACTACCTGGGTAACGACAAGGTCCACCTGTTGGCTGCCTATGTGCTGAGCCTCGGCCAAAAACCAGCAGCGCCTGGGCGCCAGCTGAGCGAGCGATAAGCCGATGCTGGCGGTACTCGGTACCGCCAGCCATCCTCCCTCCTGGCGAGATCCCTGCTCGCTAAAAAAGTGCCTTTTGCACCGATGCGACTGTGTGTCGCACCTCGAACGCCATACCTTGCCCGAGGGTGACGTGGACTAAGCCGCCCGCAATCGGCGCTCCCCCATAACCCCAAGGCGATCACCCTCTCCACGCGGTGCCGGCATGCAGCCACCGGGGGCGACACGGCGTTGCCAAACTGCGCAAAAACGTGCGCACGAAGCCCTTGAAAGCCCGTATGTATCGGCGTGTGTCGTTGCAATGGCCACCTGCTTTCTACATACTTGCCGCCGTTTTTTGCCCCTCTAAAACTCCATTAACCGTGGAACCCCAGCATGAGCACAGCAATCAGTCAGACTGCTTATAACTACAAGGTGGTTCGCCAGTTCGCCGTTATGACGGTGATCT
>JBFKAF010000661.1:0-2202 GCA_041621735.1 Pseudomonas sp. | reverse complement strand
CAGGATGAAGCCGGGGATGATTTCGTACAGATCGAAGATCCCGCCGGACAGTTGCTTCCAGATCACCACGGTCACGCCGCCGAGGATGATGCCGGCCAGGGCGCCGTTGCGGTTCATGCGCTTCCAGTACAGCGACAGCAGGATGGCCGGGCCGAAGGCGGCGCCGAAGCCAGCCCAGGCGTAGGACACCAGGCCCAGTACGGTGGTATCCGGGTTCAGCGCCAGGATCAACGCGATGATCGCGATCAGCACCACGGCGCCACGACCGACCCACACCAGCTCAGCATCGCTGGCGTGCTTCTTGAGGATCGCCTTGTAGAAGTCTTCGGCCAGGGCCGAGGAGCTCACCAGCAGCTGGGAATCGGCGGTGGACATCACGGCGGCCAGTACGGCGGCCATCAGAATACCGGCCACGACCGGGTTGAACAGGCTGTTGACCAGGACCATGAACACGGTCTCGGCGTCGGCCAGGTCGGTGTCCAGGTAACCCACGGCCGCCCAGCCGATGGCCAGGGCGGAGAACAGGGTCACGGCAGTCCAGCTGACGGCGATACGACGCGCGGTCGGCATGTCCTTGTCGTCGGAGATGGCCTTGAAACGCGCCAGGATGTGCGGCTGACCGAAGTAGCCCAGGCCCCAGCCCAACAGCGAGAGGATGGCGATAATGCCCAGCGGCTGGCCCTTCACATCATTGAAGAAGGTCAGCATTTCCGGGTTCTTGGCCATGATCGCGGCGTGTGCGACGTCAACGCCGCCCACGGCGTTCAGGGCGAACACCGGCACCATCACCAGTGCGGCGGCCATCAGCAGGCCTTGCACCACGTCGGTCCAGGCGACCGCGAGGAAGCCGCCGAACAGGGTGTAGGAAACCACGGCCAGGGTGCCGACCACCACGGCGATCTGGTAATCGAAGCCGAACACGGTTTCGAACAGCTTGCCCGCCGCCACCAGACCGGAGCTGGTATAGAACAGGAAGAACAGCAGGATGATCAGCGCCGACACCACGCGCAGGGCGCGCGAGGTGTCGTTGAAACGATTCTCGAAGTAAGCCGGCATGGTCACCGAGTCCTTCGCGACGTGCGAGTAGACGCGCAGGCGACGGGCGACGAACAGCCAGTTCAGCCAGGTACCGGCCAGCAGGCCAGCGGCGATCCAGGTCGCTTCGAAACCGGCGACCAGGGCGTAGCCCGGCAGGCCCAGCAGCAACCAGCCGCTCATGTCGGAAGCGCCGGCGGACAAGGCCGCGGTGCCTGGGCCGATGGAACGGCCGCCGAGGATATAGTCGGACAGGTTTTGGGTGCGACGGTAGGCAACGATGCCCAACCCCAGCATCAGCACCAGGTAGACCACGAAGGTCACCCCTACAACAAAAAGGTTCTGCTCATTCATCTTGTTGTTCTCGTGTTGGCACGGCTCGGGCCGTGGCTCTAGTTTTAAGCGGCCGCGGTATGCAGCCACTGCGTAATGCCTCTGCGCAGCGCACCGGTAAGTGCTCTGCGCGGAGCTGGGAATGACCTTGTGGGCCCTCCCGGAAGTGCCTGTTACTCCTCGCCGCCCAACGACAGCAGGGACGCATTGCCACCCACCGCGGTGGTATTCACCGAGACCGTGCGCTCATTGACGAAGCGCAGCAGGTAGCTCGGGCCACCGGCCTTGGGCCCGGTGCCGGACAGGCCGCAGCCGCCGAACGGCTGCACACCGACCACGGCCCCGATCTGGTTGCGGTTGACGTACAGGTTGCCGACCCGTGCCAGCGCTTCGATGCGCTCGGCAGTTTCCTCGTTGCGGCTGTGCACGCCGAGGGTCAGGCCATAACCGGTTGCGTTGATCGCTCCGACCACCTTCTCCAGATCGGCTGCCTGATAGCGGACGATGTGCAGGATCGGGCCGAAGTTTTCTTTCTTTAGCTCGGCGATGCCGCCGATTTCGAACGCCACCGGCGCCACGAAGTGACCTTCGAGATTGGCCGGCAACGGCGTTTCGGCAATCAGCTTGCCCTCGCCTTTGAGCTGGGCGATATGTGCCTCGAGGCCGGCCTTGGCTTCGGCGTCGATCACCGGGCCCACATCGCTTTCACGCAGATGGGTCGGGCCAACCTTCAACTCGGCCATGGCGCCCTTGAGCAGGTCCAGTACGCGCTCGGCGATATCGGCCTGCACATACATCACGCGCAAGGCCGAGCAACGCTGGCCGGCGCTGGTG
>JBFKAF010000660.1:0-2208 GCA_041621735.1 Pseudomonas sp. | reverse complement strand
CAACAGCACACAGGCGCCGAGCAGCAGACCGAGCCAGGCGCTGGGCAGCACGCCAAGCAGCAGGCCTCCGCACCAGGCGCCGGGCAGCCGCGCCAGGATGGCCGGCAAGGGCCGCCGCCAGGCCAGCGACTGGCGGTTGCCGAGCAACATGCAGCAGGCCAGGAGAAAGCCCAGCAGCAGGATCGGCCCGGGCACATAGCTGGGATCGAACAGATACAGCAGTGGTGCGGCGAGCAGGCCGAAGCCGATGCCCAGCAGCCCCTGCACCAGGCTGCCGCCCAGCACGATCAACAGCGCCAGGCCTTCGCTGCCGCTGTAGTCCATCAAGGCCTGTATCCGCCTAGTGTCGCGTCAATCATGCAATGTCGAATCATTGTAGGGTGGGTTAGCGGCGCCAACCTGCGAACGGTCAAGCCCCGCTATGGTGGCACGCCGCGTAACCCACCAGGCGATAGGCCTGCGTCGCGCCGATGGTGGGTTACGGCGCAACGGATCTTGCAGGCTCATCGCGATCGGTAGCATGCGCCTAACCCACCCTACGGGGATCGCGGTACATGGGTACGACCGCGATTAACCGACATTTAAACGTTGTCGTGACACTAGCCTTAACAGGCCATTGGAAAAGGTAGCGAGCGAAGGCAAAGCAAGGCGCAATCAGCCAAGCGCAGTAATTTTTCAACGCGCTGTTAACGGCCGCCGGCTCCGCTGCGCGACTGCTCGGAGTTCTCCACCAACACCGCTTCGGCCAGCTGATTGAGTTGTTGCCACAGCTCGATGGAGATATCCATGCCGCCTTCCAGGGCGCCCTGGCCGGCGCGGGCGAATTGCTCCGGGCTGACCTGGCGATAGCCGCTGCGCTGACCCGCGCTGCCGTGCAACTGGCCGGCGAGGTCGATACGGGTGCTGAACAGCAGGGTCAGGGTCTGGCTGTCCAGGGTCGCCGTTTCGGCCAGCAGCGCTTCGCTGTAACTCGGATGACTGGCGCCGGCGGCGATGCTGGCGACGTGTTCGCTGGCCGGCTGTTTGCCGTTCTGCCAGTAGGCCAGCACGCTGATGCCGCAACGGGCGCTGTCGACCAGCAGTTTGAGGATGAATTTGCGGTTGTGGCAGTTGCGCACCTTGACGTTGACGCAGCCCTGCTCCAGCACCTTGGTCTGGGCCAGTTCGACGATGCTCGGCAGGCAGTTCAGGCCGCTGCGACCATGGCAGTCGAACAGCAGCGCCTGGCTCTCCTCGGCCAGCAGTTGCATGGCCGGGCGCTGGCTGTCGGCAACGTAGGGCAAGGCGCGCTGCAGCTCGCCGAAACCCTGCTCGCCATGCACCTGCAGCCATTTGACCAGGGCGGCGGCATCCTCGTAGTAGCCGACGGGATAGCCCATGCCTTCGAACACGCGCTTGAGCAGGGAGGTCAATTCATTCGACGAGATCAACATCAGCGCTTCTCCTCAGTCGGGGCCAGGGGCAGGAACCAGTCGTCCTCGAACGGCTGGCCGATATCCTCCAGCAGCGGCGCGCCCTGGAACATGGTGTTGCGCACCCACAGGCGCGAACGCGGATCGAACTTGCTGACGCCGAAGAAGGCCAGCTTGCAGCGCAGCAGGTGCATGGGCAGCACCTCGCGATCGAGCAGATTGGCCTGGATCTCGCCGTAGTGGGTCTTGGCCATGCTCTGCATGCGCCGCACTATGCCGCGCTGCTCGGGATGACGCAGGAGGAAGCTGGCGGTGCACTGTTCGGGCTGCTCGGCCAGGTAGGCGCACAGCTGGCGGTGACACTGCTGCGCCAGGTAGCCGATGCCCAGGGGCATCTGCTTGTCGCGGCCGCTCTCCAGGTTGCAGTTGCCCAGGCGCGGCTCCTGCTTCTCCTCGGAGCGATACCAGAAGGTCTCGGTGGCGCCGTCGGCCGCGAAATCGATGGCCAGGGCCCAGGCGTAGTGCCGCTCGATCAGTGCTTGCAGCTCGGCGGCCGGCATCTCGGGTTGCAGCTCGAGGGATTCGACCAGGGAAAAACTGTCTTCCAGGCTGTCGACCAGCTCCGGGTAGAGCTCCATGAGGATGCAGTTGAGCAGCTCCTGACCCTGCAGGCTGAGGCGCTGCTCGGCCCAGCTCGACAACTGCTCCCAGCTCTGCGGCGGGTGGCTGGCGAGCCAGTCCTGCAGCGCGGCGAAGTCTTCCAGCACCAGGCGGTTGTTGCCGGTCTGCCAGTCGT
>JBFKAF010000659.1:0-2212 GCA_041621735.1 Pseudomonas sp. | reverse complement strand
GGCGTCATGCAGCGCCTGGGCATCGACTTCGCCCAACTGCGCGAGGCGCGCCCGGAGCTGATTACCCTGTCGGTGCCGGGCTTCGCCAGCAACGACAGCCTGCGCCGCGAGTGGAAAGCCACCGAAGCCGTGGTCGCCGCCACCGGCGGTGCCTTTACCGACATGGGCTTCAACCGCGTGCTGCTGGGCCTGAACCCGAGCTTCTCGCCGCTGCCGCTGGGCTCCGCTTATGCCACGGCTCTGGCAGCCTCCTCGGTGGTACTGGCGCTGCAGGCGCGGGAAAAATCCGGGCGTGGCGATGCCATCGAGGTGCCGGTGATTTCCGCCCTGATGGAAGGCCTGTCGTACAACTCCTACGTCATCGAAGGCCTGCCCGAGCGCTACAAGACCATGCGCGAACTGGAGATCGAGCAGCGCAAGGCCAACAACATTGCGATGGACCTGAGCTACGACGATCTGCAGGAATACCTGGACCCCTTCTATCGCACCTACAAGTGCGCCGATGGCCGCATGTTCTACTGCGTCTGCCCATCGCACCGCAACCACGCCAAGCGCGCCTTGACGGTCCTGGGCATCTATGACGAGCTGGTCGCCGAAGGCTTGCCGGAAGTGCAGAACCTGCATGCGCCGATCAGCGAGTGGGACGGCGAGACCTCCATCGGCGTCTACCCGCTGCCGAAGAAATGGGCCGACCACATCTCGGCCAAGATGAAGAAGGCCTTCCTGAGCAAGACCTCCGAAGAGTGGGCGAAGATCTTCGGCGAAGGGCAGATCCCCGGCGCGCCGCACCGCACCACCCAGGAGTGGGTCAACCACGAGCACACCAACGCCGCCGGCCTGATCGTCGAGGTCAACGACCCGCAATACGGTCTAATGAAACAACCCGGCCCGTTCGCCTGGCTTGAAGAGTCTGCCGCGCAAATGGTCAGCCCACGCCCGCGCAAGAACGTCAGCTTCGAGCAGGCGCTGGCCGAACTCAGCGCAGTGGCCGCTGCGGAAATCGTGACCCGTCCGCTCGGAGCCGCGATCAAGCCGGCCTCCAATGCCGGCTGGCTCGACGGCCTGCGTATTCTCGACCTGACCAACGTGATCGCCGGCCCGCACTCCACCGCGTTCCTCGCCCGCTTCGGCGCCGAGGTGATCAAGCTCGATACCGTCAAGCCGATGTACGATCCGCTGATTGGCACCCTGTTCAGCTTCCAGACCAGCATGGGCAAACGCAGCGCCCTGGTCGACATCATGAGCAGCGAAGGCCGCGAAGTATTCAATCGCCTGGTGCGCTCCGTCGACATGGTGGTGATCAACGCCCCCGAGCGTCAGCTCAAGGCCCTGGGCCTGGACCACGACAGCCTCCAGGCGGTCAACCCGGGTGTGCTGTTCTGCCGTCTCGACTGCCTCGGCGGCCCGTTGCCAGGGCCGAAGAGCAACTACATCGGCTATGACGACATCATCCAGGCGCACAGCGGCATCATGAGTCGTTTCGGCGGCCCGCAGACCCCGGAAGAGCACGCCCACCTCGGCACCCTGGACGTCAACTGCGGCTTCGCCGCGGGTCTGGGCATGGCGGTGTCGCTCTACCACAAGCTGAAAACCGGCGAAGCCACCCGCTCACGCACCTCGCTGTCGGCCGTCACCAACCTGGCCCAGCTGTCGTTCGCCTTCGACTATGCCGGCCGCGCGCCCTTCAACGAGCCGTCCGGCCGGGAAGTGCTGGGCCACAACGCCCTGTCGCACTTCTACCAGACCGCAGAGGGCTGGCTCTACCTCGACTCGAAAGAGTCCGAGCTGCCACAGTTGGAGCAGGTCGAGGGGCTAGCCGGCATCAGCACTGCGGCGAATGTTGGCGAGTTCCTCAAGGCTGCGCTGCTGACCGCACCGGCCGCCTACTGGGCGGAAACCTTGCAGGCCGCCGATATTGCCGCGGCCGTGCCGATGTCCATCGAGGCCTTGCGCGAGCAGTACAGCCGTGCAGGCGACGGCACCGTAGGTATCGACCGGGGCAGCTTCGCCTTCTCCATCCACCACGACCATCCGAGCGGCCATTGCCTGACGCAGATCGACCACCTGGCGATTCGCCCTGCCGAGGCCAGCATCAAGGCCGTGAGCCTGCCGGAGCGCTGGGGCCACTCTACTCGCGAGGTGCTGGCGGATGCCGGTTACAGCGCGGCCGAAGTCGAGTCGATGCTCGAACGCGAGATCGCCAGCCTGGGTT
>JBFKAF010000658.1:0-2216 GCA_041621735.1 Pseudomonas sp. | reverse complement strand
CTCCCACTGTTTCATGAGCTTCTTGGCTGTGCGGTGATTGGCGATGGCCACGCGCAGGACGTCGGCCTGCTGGGGTGAGACCACGCGGTGCACGAGCCGGCCTTCGTGCATATGGCCCCGTGGAAGTGGAGGATGTGGAGGATTGTCAACGCCAAATTGAAATGTCCCCTTTTCTGCCAGATTGAAATGTCCCCGTTTGGGCTGTTCGTTTTATCAGGGTTTGGCAAGCGTGAGCGCGTCAGGCCGAAGGCGAAGAGCCGGGGAGCGGTGGGTAACTGAGGAACCGGCGTACTCGTCGGCTGTCCACACCCTTGCGGTGTGGGCAGCTCAGTTGTCCACGGCGGGCGCGGGGGCACGGTTGGTGCGAAGAGCAACGACACCCATGCCCTTAGTTTGAGGAGACTTCGCCGACGCGTTATGAGAAGCGACCTGGTCTTTGAGTTTGCGCAACCGTGCAGCTTCCTTGGTCAGCACTTGATCGACCCTTGCGTTGAGCATCTTGTCGTCGGCCACACGGGTCGCACTCAGGTGCTGATGCCGCTCGAACGTCTTGAAGGGCAATGCCTCGGTGCCCCACAGAAGTTCGAGTTCACCGTCCAGATGCTCGACGATCTTGAGCGTTTGTCCTCGCAGCGCGTAGCGAGGCTCATCGGGCTTGGTGAGGACCACCAGCATGCGGCCCTTGAACTGGCAAGTCAGCGTCTTGGACAGCACGCGCGCGTAGTGGTGTGCGCATACACGAGCCAGATCGCGTGCATCGCCATCGAAGGCTCGGTGGGCATTGGCGTTGTTCGCTGCCAAGCGCACAAAGCGGGCGTTGTGCTTGATCAAGTACGTGGGTAGCCAGGCGTTGGCGGCCTCGATGGTGTTGATCCTGGCCAGGCGCAGTGCCTTGACCAGGCGATCCTGCAGAGTCTGAAATGCACGCTCCACCCGACCCTTGGCCTGGGGCGAGTAGGCCAGGATGGACTCGATATTGAGCTCGCCTACAGCGCGCTCGAACTGCGTGGGCGTGGGGTCCTCAGGGTCGTGTTTGGTGAAGATGCTGTGCCGGTCGCTGTACAGCGCCAGCGGGCGACCATGAACAGCCACGTAGCGCTCCAAGCTGTGCAGGTATGCATTGGTGGACTCCACGGGGTAGAAGCACGCCTGCAGCAACGCGCCGGTGGCATCATCGATGAAGGCGATGAGACAGGATTTGCCCGCGCGGTCCTCGAGCCACGCATGCGGGCTGCCGTCAATCTGCACCAGCTCGCCCAGGCGGCTGCGCCGCTCTCGCGGGCTGTGAATGCGCCGCGCGCGCGAACGCTTGGCCTTCCACAATCCAGCGTCCATCATCCAACCGCGCAGCGTCTCCCTACTACCCGTGTAGCCGTGCTGGGCCGCCAGGTACTCGCACGCCAGAGTCGGACCAAAGTCGGTGTAGTGCTCGCGCACCAGGCCTACGAAGTGTTCTTGCACCGTCGGCGAAATGCGTCGGTTGCTCGAAACACCCCAGCGCCTGGATACAACCCCTTGGGCCCCGTCCAGGCGCACAGCGCGTGCCAACCGTTTGACCTGACGTATCGAGATGCCCAGCCACAGAGCAGCATCTGACTGGCCCATCGTGCGTTCAACGACTTGCTGGATCACCGCGTACCGGTCAGCCTCCTTCAAACTCATCTGTACCACCTCGACCATGATCGCCCCTAAATACCAAAGGGGACATTTGAATCTGGCTAAAAGGGGACATTACGACTTTGCGCTGTCACCTCGGCAAATTTGCTTGCTGCGTCCAAATCACGCTGATATACTCGAGGGCTTTTCGGAATTTTCCGAAGGGTTCACGTTTTCCGTTTAGTCTGTCATTCCCAACGTTTAGGGACGTTCAACAATAGGCGCGCAAGCGCTTATTTATTAGGAGGCTTTAGTGCCAACCATTAACCAGCTAGTCCGTCAGGGGCGCGAGGTCGAGAAGATCAAGTCCAAGAGCCCTGCGATGGAGAATTCCCCGCAGCGCCGTGGCGTTTGCACCCGTGTTTACACCACGACCCCGAAAAAGCCGAACTCGGCGCTTCGCAAGGTTGCCAAGGTGCGCCTGACCAACGGTTTCGAGGTCATCTCGTACATCGGTGGCGAGGGTCACAACCTGCAGGAGCACTCGGTGGTGCTCGTTCGCGGTGGTCGTGTGAAAGACTTGCCCGGTGTGCGTTACCACATCGTGCGCGGTTCGCTTG
>JBFKAF010000657.1:0-2223 GCA_041621735.1 Pseudomonas sp. | reverse complement strand
TGCTGGTCTGGACTAGACGACCGGTCATATTCTTGCCGGCATGAATAGCCGCCTACGACTCGACAAGCGTGAATTGATCCTCGCCAAAGGTGCCGAGGTGATGACCCGTCGCGGTTATCACGGCGCCGGCGTGCAGGAAATCGTCCAGGCCGCCGGCGTGCCCAAGGGCTCCTTCTACCACTACTTCGCCAGCAAGGAAGACTTCGCTCTGCAGGCCTTGCAGCAGGTCTACGCCCCACGCTTGCAGCGCTATGCCGAGGCCCTGAGTAACCCGGCATTGACGCCGCGGGCGCGGATTCTCGGCTATTACGCGGAGCTGGTGGAGCACTTTGCCCGCCAGGAAAAACGCGAATATCACTGCTTTATCGGCAGCCTGAGTTTCGAGATGGCCGAGTTGTCGCCGCTCCTCGGTGCCCAGGTCGACGCCATCCTGCAGCGCTCGGCGGACACCCTGCAGCACTGCCTGCATCAGGCGCAGGCCGTCGGCGAGCTGGCGGCGGACGAGGATTGCGCAAACCTGGCGAGCTTTATCGCCAGTGCCTGGCAAGGTGCGCTGACCCGCCTGAAAGTATCGAGCAATACCCAGGTGCTGGACGATTTTCTGCAGCGCTTGCAGCTGTTGCTGCGCGCCTGATTTTTATACCCGATCAAGCAAAGAGTCGGCCCCCGGCCGGCTAGAGGAGAGAAGATGAACGCCCCGGTAAACGCCTTGTTTCAACCCTTCAACCTTGGTGCGCTGGAGCTGCCGAGCCGCGTGGTGATGGCGCCAATGACCCGTTCCTTCTCGCCGGGCGGGGTGCCCAACAGCAAGGTCATCGAGTACTACCGTCGCCGTGCGGCGGCTGGTGTCGGCCTGATCGTCAGCGAAGGCACCACGGTTGGCCACAAGGCCGCTAACGGCTATCCCAATGTGCCGCGTTTCTTCGGTGAAGACGCCCTGGCCGGTTGGCAGAAGGTGGTCGAGGCGGTGCACGCCGAAGGCGGCAAGATCGTTCCGCAACTGTGGCACGTGGGTAACGTACGCAAGCTCGGCACCGAGCCGGATGCGGCGGTGCCGGGCTATGGCCCGAGCGAGAAGCTCAAAGACGGCAAGGTCGTGGTGCACGGCATGAGCCATGACGACATCCAGGAGGTCATCGGCGCCTTCGCCCAGGCCGCCAAGGATGCCCAGCGTATCGGCATGGACGGGGTGGAGATACACGGCGCCCATGGCTACCTGATCGACCAGTTCTTCTGGGCGGGCAGCAACCAGCGCACCGACGAGTACGGCGGCGATCTGGCCCAGCGTTCGCGCTTCGCCATCGAGCTGATCCAGGCGGTGCGCGCCGCGGTCGGCCCGGACTTCCCGATCATCTTCCGCTTTTCGCAGTGGAAGCAGCAGGACTACAGCGCGCGCCTGGTGGAAACCCCGGAAGCCCTCGAGGCCTTCCTCAAACCGCTGAGCGACGCCGGGGTGGACATCTTCCATTGCTCGACCCGACGCTTCTGGGAGCCGGAGTTCGATGGCTCCGAGCTGAACCTGGCTGGCTGGACGCGCAAGCTGACTGGCAAGCCGACCATCACCGTCGGCAGCGTCGGCCTGGACGGCGAGTTCCTGCAGTTCATGGTCAACACCGACAAGGTCGCCGAACCGGCCAGCCTGGAGAATCTGCTGGAGCGTCTGAACAAGCAGGAGTTCGACCTGGTAGCCGTGGGGCGCGCCTTGCTGGTCGACCCGGATTGGGCGCTCAAGGTGCGCGAGGGCCGCGAAGGAGACATCCTGCCATTCAGCCGTCAGGCACTGATGAGCCTGGCCTGATCCGGCTTCCCCGGTGCGCGGCACAACCGCGCACCTTTCCTCGAGCCCCGGCACATAGGGGCTTTTTTTCGCCTGGAGAACAGTGCCGGAGCCGCGCTACTCAGGCGGCAGGAACAGCATCTGCGGTGGCTCGTGCATGAGAAAGTCCCGGTGCGAGATGTTCCAGGCGTAGGCGCCGGCCAGGGGGAATACCAGCAAGTCGCCGACCGCCAGGGCCGCCACCGGCTGCTGGCGCGCCAGCACATCCTTGGGCGTGCAGAGTTGGCCGACCAGGGTGACGGGCTGATCGCTCACCTCGGCCGGTTGTCCTGTGCGCACTATCACGAACGGATGGTCATGGCCCTGAGCCGCGGGCGTGCGGAAGTGATGGGTGCCGCCACGGCCGATGGCGAAGTACTCACCGTGGTTGCGTTTGATATCCAGCA
>JBFKAF010000656.1:0-2223 GCA_041621735.1 Pseudomonas sp. | reverse complement strand
CATGAGGCGCCCCCGCAGCCTCGAGAGCGTTCGCTCGTGCTCCTGCGTTTTGGGCTCTATTTATCGCGAGCGTTTAGCATGGGTGGGGATTGCCAGGCCAATGGCCGAACGGTAATCGGCAGCCAATGCAGCTGGCGGCCTACAGTGCCGCTCCGTCGCATCATCAACAGTGAGCGATCTGCTGCCTGTATGGCAGGTGATTAACTCAAGTACGGATGGTGGGGAGCCGAGACAGGGATGGCGCTCGCTCGGCCTATTGCAGGCTATCAAGCGCCGAGAGTCTGGTGCTGAGGCTGTTCGATAGCAGGCCGGCCAGGACTTGGAGCGCCCCTCGATTTGCCAGTTCGAGCACGGACATGCGCTGCACTGAAGCCTGTGCTGGGGCGGTTATTGCGGGGATCAATCAAGAACCCCGCGACGCCAAGCGCCACAGGCGCCAGCGTCGCGGGCAACCACTTACTTGCCGCGCTGCGCGTCGACACTGAAGGCGCCAGCACCTTGCACGTAGAGCAACAGGAAACCGCCTGCAAGAGCGACGTTCTTCATGAACATGATCATCTGCGTTTGCTCGCTCCAGTTCATATGGAAAATCAAGGCCGACGCCACACAGAACGCGGCAAGCGCCAGGGCGACCCAGCGCGTCAGGAGGCCGATGATCAGTGCCAGACCACCGCCGAGTTCCAACAAGATCACCAGGGGTAACAGCGCACCTGGTACCCCCATGCTCTCCATGTAGCCCTGCGTACCGGCATAACCGGTGATCTTGCCCACTCCGGCCAACACGAAGATATGGGCAAGCAGCAGCCGGGCGATCAACACGATTGCATTATTCATAGAACCTCCTGTTGAGAGAAAACTGCTTCATCCAGCGTTCAGCGTTGAACTCACTCACCGAATGGCCCCAAGGGGCGCCTGAGCGGGAAACCTGCAACTCGTGAAGCACGCCCCAATACTGGCGGGGTGCTTCCATTCGCGCTCTGATTTGACCTTAGCAATGCCCAGCAGCGCCCGCCACTTCAGGCCAGATCGGCCATCAACTCGGCTGCGCCCCGGCGCAACTCGCCGCGAGGCGCGATGTTGGGGCTTGCGGCCCATCGCGCGAACCCCGAAGCTAGGCCCATCAGCCACTGAACGGCGAGGACTGGCCTTGGACTGGCAAACCCTGCTTAACCGCGAACGGCTCGGTAAACCGACGCACAGCGTCGACGAACTGGGCCGCACCCCCTTTCATAAAGATCATGACCGCATCATCTTCTCCGGCGCCTTTCGCCGCCTCGGGCGCAAGACCCAGGTACATCCGGTATCGAGCAACGACCATATCCATACGCGCCTGACCCATTCGCTGGAAGTGAGTTGTGTCGGCCGCTCGCTGGGTATGCGCGTCGGCGAGATGATTCGCCCCGCCCTGCCCGACTGGTGTGAGCCGAGCGACCTGGGCATGGTCGTGCAATCGGCGTGTCTGGCCCACGACATCGGCAACCCGCCGTTCGGCCATTCGGGCGAGGATGCCATTCGCCATTGGTTTCAGCAGGCCGCCGGACGTGGCTGGCTGGATGCGATGAGCGATACCGAGCGCAGTGACTTCCTCAACTTCGAGGGTAATGCGCAGGGCTTTCGGGTGCTCACCCAACTGGAATACCACCAGTTCGATGGTGGCACGCGGCTGACCTACGCGACCCTCGGTACCTACTTGAAATACCCCTGGACCGCCCGCCATGCCGAGGCGCTCGGCTATAAGAAGCACAAGTTCGGCTGCTACCAGAGTGAACTGCCGCTGCTCGAGCAGATCGCCCACAAACTCGGCCTGCCGCAAATCGAAGAGCAGCGCTGGGCGCGCCACCCGCTGGTGTACCTGATGGAGGCGGCGGACGATATTTGCTATGGCCTGATCGACCTGGAAGACGGCCTGGAAATGGAGCTACTCGACTACAGCGAAGTCGAGTCGCTGCTGCTCGGCCTGGTCGGTGACGACCTGCCGGAAACCTATCGTCAACTCGGCCCGCAAGACTCCAAGCGGCGCAAACTGGCGATCCTGCGCGGCAAGGCCATCGAACACCTGACCAACGCCGCCGCCCATGCCTTTGTCGAACAACAGCAGGCGTTGCTCGCCGGCACCTTGCAAGGCGACCTGGTCGAGCATATGCACGGCCCGGCCAAGCGCTGCGTACAAAGCGCCAAAGCCATGGCGCGGGAGAAAATCTTCCAGGACAAGCGTAAAACCCT
>JBFKAF010000655.1:0-2225 GCA_041621735.1 Pseudomonas sp. | reverse complement strand
GCCTGGCCCAGTCGATTCGCGCCCTGTTCGATGGTGAGCCGATCAATGCATCGGAAGCGCGTCCGGCGCTGCATACCGCCCTGCGTCGCCCCATCGGCGATACAGTGCTGGTCGATGGCGTCGATGTGATGCCGGAAGTGCAGCGGGTGCTGCAGCAGATGACCGAGGTGGTCGGCAGCATCCACGATGGTTTGTGGCGCGGTTACACTGAAAAGCCCATCACCGACGTGGTGAATATCGGCATCGGTGGCTCCTTCCTTGGTCCGCAACTGGTCTCCGAAGCCCTGCTGCCATTCGCCCAACGCGGTGTGCGCTGCCATTACCTGGCCAATATCGATGGCAGCGAGTTCCATGAACTGTCGGCCAAGCTGCGGGCGGAAACCACGCTGTTCATCGTCTCGTCGAAATCCTTCAGCACCCTGGAAACCCTGAAGAACGCCCAGGCCGCACGCCGCTGGTACCTGGCCCAGGGCGGCTCCGAAGCGCAGCTGTATCGGCACTTTATCGCGGTGTCGAGCAACCGCGAGGCGGCGGTCGCGTTCGGTATCCACGAAGAAAACATCTTCCCCATGTGGGACTGGGTCGGCGGGCGGTATTCGCTGTGGTCGGCCATCGGCTTGCCAATCGCCATGTCCATCGGCATGTCCAACTTCAAGGAGCTGCTGTCCGGCGCCTACAGCATGGACGAGCATTTCCAGAGCGCACCGTTCGAGCGCAACATGCCGGTACTGCTGGCCCTGCTGGGCATCTGGTACGGCAATTTCTGGGACGCGCAGAGTCAGGCGATCCTGCCGTACGATCATTACCTGCGCAACATCACCAAGCACCTGCAGCAGCTGGACATGGAGTCCAACGGCAAGCGCGTACGCCAGGACGGCAGCCCGGTGAGCTGTGCGACCGGCCCGGTGATCTGGGGCGGTGTCGGCTGTAACGGCCAGCACGCGTACCATCAGTTATTGCACCAGGGCACCCAGCTGATTCCGGCGGACTTTATCGTGCCGGTGGTCAGCTACAACCCGGTCGCCGACCACCACCAATGGCTGTACGCCAACTGCCTGTCGCAGAGCCAGGCGCTGATGCTGGGCAAGAGCCGCGCAGAAGCCGAAGCCGAACTGCGCGCCAAGGGCATGGATGAAGAGCAGGTGCAGTCCCTCGCGCCGCACAAGGTGATTCCCGGCAACCGCCCGAGCAACACCCTGGTACTCGAGCGCATCAGCCCGCGCCGCCTAGGGGCACTGGTCGCGATGTACGAGCACAAGGTGTTCGTGCAGAGCGCGATCTGGGGCATCAACGCCTTCGACCAGTGGGGCGTCGAACTGGGCAAGGAGCTGGGCAAGGGGGTTTACCAGCGCCTCACCGGCGATGAGCTGCAGGCGGCGGAAGACCCCTCCACCCAGGGCTTGATCGACTATTTCCGCGGCCGCCATCGCGGCTAAGCCCACCTCGCTCTACCCGCTAAACCTCGGGTAGAGCGGCCCACAAGCCACTGTTCCAGCGCAGACTTTTTGACCTTGCGACGCGATAGCGACCCGCGTCTATGCCGGCGCGGCGGCGAGCCCGCGCACTCGCTAAAACCGCCCGCCAGCACTTGAATCAGCCAGCGGCTTGGGTGCTACCCTTACGGACACCGCGGACACACAACAAGAAGGCCCCGCCATGTTTGAGATCACCCGTCACCCCGTCAGCGCTGCTGTGCGTCAGCGTGCCCACCTGAACGACGACGATTACCAGCGTCTGTACCAACAATCCGTCGAGCAGCCCGAAAGCTTCTGGGCCGAGCAGGCGACGACCTTCCTCGACTGGTTCAAACCCTGGCGCAGCGTGCACCACGGCGACATGCGCAAAGGCCAGGCCAGCTGGTTCAGGGACGGGCAACTGAACGTCAGCTATAACTGCATCGACCGCCACCTGGAACAGCGCGGTGAGCAGATCGCGCTGATCTGGGAAGGCGACAACCCCAGCGAATCCGCCAACATCACCTACCGCAAACTGCACCACCACGTCTGCCGCCTGGCCAATGTGCTGAAGAGCCGTGGCGTGCAGAAAGGCGACCGGGTATGCATCTACATGCCGATGGTGCCGGAGGCGGCCTACGCCATGCTCGCCTGCTCGCGTATCGGTGCGGTGCACTCGGTGGTGTTCGGCGGCTTCTCTGCCGACGCCCTGCGCGATCGCATTCTGGACGCCGATTGCCGCACCGTGATCACCGCCGACGAAGGCATACG
>JBFKAF010000654.1:0-2233 GCA_041621735.1 Pseudomonas sp. | reverse complement strand
GTCGATCCAGATCAAGTTCAGTGGGTTTTGCATGATGCGCTCCTCGGCTAGAACGGGCAGTTTAGCGAATAAATCATTCGCCGATGCGCCTGTCGTTAGCCCGGCATGCGCCAGAGCAATAGCCGCGACTGGCGCCAGTCGTGCAGTTCGAGCTGCTGATCGGCCGGCACTCCCGGCACCGCGAAACTATTGCTGATCAACCAGCTACCGCCCGCCATTTGCGCCCGCGCCTTGTCCCACAACGCGGCCATCGGCGCGGGCGAGAGGAAGCAATACACCACGGCGAAGGCCGACAGGTCGGTGCGCCACAGGCTTTCGTAGCGAATCCGGCAATTGTTCTGCGGCACACTGCGCAGCCAGGCGATGGCGAACGTCAGCGGCGCCGTTTCCACCCCGACAAACTGTGCCTGCGGAAACTGCCGGGCCAGCCACAATAGGGTACCGGCCGGGCCGCAGCCGAGATCGACAAAGCTGAAGCCCGGCGCCTGCCGACTGAGCAGGTCGGCCAATTGCCGGCGGCATTTCGCTCCGCTCAGGTACAGCGGCACCCGCTCACCGAAGCTGTTCCAGTTGAGCAGCAGCACCAGCACGAAGCCCGCGAGGAACAGCCAGGGCGGCAGCGACGCACCACTGAGCGCAAGCAGCGCCGGGACGAACGCCAGATTCAGCCACCACCACCAGCGTGACAAGCCGAAGCACTGGCCGAGGCTGGCTGCCAGCAGCCCTTGCGCCAGGCCAACCAGCAGCCAGCTGGGACGCCAGACCGCGAACTGCGCCGCCAGATACACCAGCGCGCCGATCAGCACGGTCGCACACAATTGGGCCAGTAACGCCAGCAACGCCGGGTAACGGCCGAGCAATTGCCGCATCATCCTCGCCACCCCTCCATCCACCCGCACTCCTGAAGCCGTCTGCATTGCCACGCAGTTTAACCGCTCACCGCCCACAACCGCAGCGCATGCGAGTCGTGATGGCGCGCGTGCTAGACTCGCCGCCAGTTTTCATTGCCATTCAACCCTCGGAACCCCCATGGCCAAACGCCAACTCAACCGCCGGCAAAACTGGCGTATCGAAAAAATTCAGGGCGAGCGAGCCGCCCGTGCGGCCAAGCGCGAGTCGCAAGCCGTGCAAATCCTCGAGGGCGGCGACCTCGGCCCGGAACAGCTCGGCCTGGTGATCGCCCACTTCGGCGTGCAGGTCGAGGTCGAAGCGCTGGATGGCGAGCTGGCTGGCCAGGTATTTCGCTGCCACCTGCGCGCCAATCTGCCGGCCATGGTGACCGGTGACCGCGTGGTGTGGCGCGCCGGCAACCAGGGTATTGGCGTGATTGTCGCGCAACTGCCGCGCAATACCGAACTGTGCCGCCCGGATACCCGCGGCCAGCTGAAACCGGTGGCGGCCAACGTCGACCTGATCGTGATTGTCTTCGCCCCCCTGCCTGAACCCCACGCCAACCTGATTGACCGTTACCTGGTGGCCGCCGAGCACGCCGGCATCCGCCCGCTATTGCTGCTGAACAAGGCCGACCTGATCGATGAGCAGAATGCCGTAGCGCTGAACGCCTTGCTCGGCGTGTATCGCCAACTGGGTTATCCCTTGCTGGAGGTGTCCGCCCACCAGGGCGACGGCATGCAGCAGCTAATGCAGCAACTCGACGGCCACGTCAGCGTGTTCGTTGGCCAGTCCGGGGTCGGCAAGTCGTCACTGGTCAACAGCCTGCTGCCCGAGGTGGATACCCGGGTCGGCGCACTGTCGGAATTGACCGGTAAGGGCACGCACACCACCACCACCGCGCGACTGTTCCACTTTCCCGGCGGCGGCGAACTGATCGACTCCCCCGGCATCCGCGAATTCGGCCTGGTGCATGTCAGCCGCGAAGATGTCGAAGCGGGCTTTATCGAGTTCCAGGACCTGCTCGGCCACTGCCGCTTCCGCGACTGCAAGCATGACCGCGAGCCCGGCTGCGCGCTGCTCAAGGCGCTGGAAGACGGGCGTATTCAAGCGCAACGCATGGCCAGCTACCGGCATATCCTCGCCAGCCTGCCCGAGGCCGACTACTAGGCCTCACGCGAACAGCAACTGAAACGACAAGGCCGCGACTGATCGCGGCCTTGTGCTTTCGCAGACGCGATTATTCGCTCGGCTGATCGAACTGCAGCACGCCATCCTCGAAGATATTCAAGCGCTCACGCAGCTCATCCGACTGCACCGGTGCGCTGCTGGCCGGTTCGCC
>JBFKAF010000653.1:0-2233 GCA_041621735.1 Pseudomonas sp. | reverse complement strand
TCGACCAGTACCTGTGGATGGCGCAGATGCTGCGCAACTGCACCGCCAGCCGTTACGCGGTGAACAAGGAGCGCATGGTGCGCCTGTCCGAGTACAGCCGCGATTGTCTCGACGAATTGCGCAAAGAGACCGGCATCAGCTACGAAGGCCGCACCCTGGGCACCACCCAGCTGTTCCGCACCCAGGCCCAGGTAGACAACGCCGCCAAGGACATCGCCGTGCTGCAGCAGTCCGGCGTGCCGTTCGAGCTGCTCGACCGCGCCGGCATCGCTCGGGTCGAGCCGGCCCTGGCCGGTGTCACCGACAAGTTGGCCGGCGCCTTGCGCTTGCCCAACGACCAGACCGGCGACTGCCAGATGTTCACCCTCAAGCTGGCCGAGATGGCCAAGCAACTGGGCGTGGAATTCCGCTTCGGCCAGCAGATCGAGCGCCTGGATGCGGTCGGCGACCGGATCAACGGCGTGTGGATCGACGGCAAGCTGGAAACCGCCGACCGCTACGTGCTCGCCCTCGGCAGCTACAGCCCGCAGCTGCTCAAGCCGCTGGGCATCCGGGCGCCGGTGTACCCGCTCAAGGGTTACTCGCTGACCGTGCCGATCACCAACGACGATATGGCGCCGACCTCGACCATTCTCGATGAGACCTACAAGGTCGCCATCACCCGCTTCGACAATCGTATCCGCGTCGGCGGCATGGCCGAGATCGCCGGTTTCGATCTGAGCCTCAACCCGCGTCGCCGCGAGACCCTGGAAATGATCACCGCCGACCTCTACCCGCAGGGTGGCGATCTCAAGCAGGCGGAGTTCTGGACCGGCCTGCGCCCGGCGACTCCGGACGGCACGCCGATCGTCGGTGCCACCGGCTTGCGCAATCTGTTCTTGAACACCGGCCACGGTACATTGGGCTGGACCATGGCCTGCGGCTCCGGCCGTTTCCTCGCCGACCTGATGGCCAACAAGCGCCCGCAGATCAGCGCCGAAGGCCTGGATATTTCCCGTTATAGCCGTTCCAAGGAGAGCGCCAAGCATGCCAGTCCAGCGCCTGCGCACTGAGGCGCGCTACAGCTAAAGCAGCATCCGTTCGGGTGTCGTGTACCTGATCGGGTAACTGGCGGATGATCTCACGGGCAATCTCGTTAACAGACCCGCGAGACGCCAGCCTTTTTTATCACTTGCTAGAAGTCCGAATTATGCGTCCAGCCCGTGCCCTGATCGATCTGCAAGCCCTGCGTCAGAATTACCGCCTGGCCCGTGAGGTGACCGCGGCCAAGGCGCTGGCGGTAATCAAGGCCGATGCATACGGCCACGGCGCGGTGCGCTGTGCCCAGGCATTGGCGGACGAGGCGGACGGTTTTGCCGTGGCCTGCATCGAGGAGGCGCTGCAACTGCGCGAGGCCGGTATTCGCGCGCCGATCCTGTTGCTGGAGGGCTTCTTCGAGGCCGAAGAGCTGGCGCTGATCGAGCAGCATGACTTCTGGTGCGTGGTGCATTCGCTGTGGCAGCTGGAGGCCATCGAGCGGGCTGCGTTGAGCAAGCCGCTGTGCGTCTGGCTCAAGTTGGATTCCGGCATGCATCGCGTCGGCCTGCACCCGGCCGAGTATCAAGCGGCCCACCGTCGTCTGCTGGCCAGTGGCAAGGTGGCGAAAATCGTCTTGATGAGCCATTTCGCTCGCGCCGACGAACTGGACTGCCCACGCAGCGCTGAGCAGGTGGCGCTGTTCGAACAGGTTCGGCAGGGACTGAGCGGCGAAGTCAGCCTGCGCAACTCGCCGGCGATTCTCGGTTGGCCGCAGCTGTTCCCGCAACAGCAGGCCAGCGACTGGGTGCGCCCCGGCATCATGCTGTATGGCGCCACGCCGTTCGATCAGGCCCAGGCCGTGGCGGCCCAGTTGCAGCCGGTGATGACCCTGGAGTCGAAGATCATTGCTGTGCGTGAGCTGCCGGCCGGTGAGCCGGTGGGCTACGCCGCGCGTTTCGTCACCGAGCGGCCGACCCGCGTCGGCGTGGTCGCCATGGGCTATGCCGACGGTTACCCGCGGCATGCGCCGAGCGGCACGCCGGTGGCGATCGACGGCCAGCTGAGTCGGCTGATCGGCCGGGTGTCGATGGACATGCTCACCGTCGATCTCAGCGATCTGCCGCGCGCGGGCCTGGGCAGCCGGGTCGAGTTATGGGGCAAGCAGGTGCTGGCCAGCGAGGTGGCCGCCCGTGCCGAGACCATTCCGTATCAGCTA
>JBFKAF010000652.1:0-2235 GCA_041621735.1 Pseudomonas sp. | reverse complement strand
CAAGCATGAGCCGCCTGCAGAGCCGCTTTGCCGAGCTGAAAGAGCAGAACCGCGCCGCCCTGGTGACCTTCGTCACCGCCGGCGACCCCAACTACGATACCTCACTGGCGATCCTCAAGGGTCTGCCCAACGCCGGCGCCGACGTGATCGAGCTGGGCATGCCCTTCACCGATCCGATGGCCGACGGCCCGGCGATCCAGCTGGCCAACATCCGTGCCCTGGCGGCCGAGCAGAACCTGGCCAAGACCCTGCAGATGGTCCGCGAATTCCGCCAAGGCGAGCAGAACACGCCACTGGTGCTGATGGGCTACTTCAATCCGATCCACAAGTACGGCGTCGAGCGCTTCATCGCCGATGCGAAAGAAGCGGGCGTCGACGGCCTGATCGTGGTCGACCTGCCGCCGGAACATAACGCCGACCTGTGTGACCCAGCGCAAGCGGCAGGCCTGGACTTCATCCGCCTGACCACCCCGACCACCGACGACAAGCGCCTGCCCAAGGTGCTCAACGGCAGCTCCGGCTTCGTCTACTACGTCTCGGTGGCCGGGGTCACCGGTGCCGGCGCGGCGACCCTGGAACACGTCGAGCAGGCGGTGGCGCGTCTGCGTCGGCACACCGAGCTGCCGATCAGCATCGGTTTCGGCATCCGCACCCCGGAACAGGCCGCCTCCATCGCCCGCCTGGCAGACGGCGTGGTGGTCGGCTCGGCGCTGATCGACCAGATCGCCCATGCCGAGGACAGCGAGCAGGCCGTGCAGGGCGTGCTGAGCCTGTGCCGCGACCTGGCCGACGGGGTGCGCAACGCCCGCCTGTAGTCACGCAGCGCAAAAAAGCCGCTACTGCCACACAAGGCGTAGCGGCTTTTTTGTTTGTGCAGAACCTGCACGCGCCAACCAACGTCGGCTTTACCCACAGAAAGACTGAATAACCACAGTCAAAACACCAGCACTGTTGCCCATAATGCACCGACCAACCAGCAGGAGAGGCGCGAGTGGACAGGTTTCAGGAAATGCAGGTGTTTCTCGCCGTCGCCGAGGAACAGGATTTTGCCGCCGCCGCCCGCCGCTTGCACCTGTCGCCCCCCAGCGTGACCCGCGCGGTGGCGGCCCTCGAAGAACGCATCGGCACCCTTTTTTGCACTGCAGCGCCATGCCGACGCGCTCGCAAGAATGACCTAGCCTACGCACTCACACGCAGATTAGGGCTGCGCCGCCTGCAGCTGCCGCTGCGCCATCTTCTGCTGGCGGTAGCTGATCGCCGCCGCTGGCACCGCGCTGATTTTGCCGGTTTCCAGCCAGCGCTTCAGGCGGTTGGCGTCGGCCATATGGGTGTATTTGCCGAAGGCGTCCAGTACCACGAAAGCCACCGACTTGCCGGCCATTTGCGTGCGCATGACCAAACAATGACCAGCCGCATTGGTAAAACCGGTCTTGGTCACCTGCACGCTCCAGTTGTCCTTGCGCACCAGGGCGTTGGTGTTGCGAAAACCCAGGCTGTAGTTAGGTTTATGAAAGGCCACGGTTTTTTCCCGGGTAGTGCTCAGCTCGCTGAGCAGCGGGTACTGTTGAGTAGCCTTGAGCAGCAGCACCAAGTCATTGGCGCTGGAGACGTTACGCTCGGACAACCCGGTCGGCTCGACGAAGTGGCTGCGGCTCATACCCAAGGCGCGGGCCTTGGCGTTCATCGCCGCGACGAAGGCCCCATGGCCACCCGGATAATGATGCGCCAGGCTCGCCGCCGCGCGGTTTTCCGAGGACATCAGCGCCAGCAGGAGCATGTCGCGACGGCTGATTTCGCTGCCCACCCGCACCCGCGAGAACACCCCGCGCATCTCTGCGGTGTCGCGGATCACGATCGGCAACTGCTGGTCCAGCGGCAACTTGGCATCCAGGGCGACCATGGCGGTCATCAGCTTGGTCACCGAGGCGATCGGCACCACCACATCCGGGTTGCTGGAATACAACACCTGGTTGGTCTGCAGGTCGACCAGCAGGGCACTGCCCGCAGCCAGCTCCTGCCGCGCGGGAGCCTTCTCGGCGGCTTCAAGGCTCGACGCAACTACAGCCGCGCTGCACAGCAGCAACAGACTTACTATCGAATGACGAATTTTCACGGGATGCTTCACAAGAGTGGGTGAGGGAAGGGCAGAACTGTGCGTTCTGGCCCGCCGCAGTATACGAAAAACGGCTAACGCTCTTGGAGTGTAGAGTGTCTGCAGCGCGGTATTTTGTCCGT
>JBFKAF010000651.1:0-2236 GCA_041621735.1 Pseudomonas sp. | reverse complement strand
GGCTGGCTGTAGTGGATCTTGTGGCCCTGCTTCTGCGCGGTTTTCCACTGCGGGTTGTCGGGAAACTTGAAGTCCAGGTCGCCGGCCAGGAAGTTGCTCAGCAGGCGTTTGACCGGCAACGCGACGTAGTGGAACTGGTGACCCTGGCTGGCGGCGAAGGCGTCCAGCAGTTCGCGGGCGTAGCCCCGATATTCACCCTCCTGCACGGTGAAGTAGGGCAGGTAGGGTTGCAGTTCTACGCCGACGCGAAATGCTTCCGCCTGCGCCGGGCTGACGGCACCGAGCAGGCTGAAGCTGAGGATGATCGGCAGCAAGGCTTTCATCGGCAGACACTCGTAGTGGCTGGGCCAGGCAACACGCGCGGTTCAGCTCTAACCATAGTCCGGACTCAAGCCCGCTGGCGGATCGCGGCTCAGAGGATAGGCGAGATCAGCCGCGCCACGCGCATGCCCAGCTGTTGCAGGCGATGCAGGTCCTTGCGGTCCTCGGCCAGCAGCTCGCGGGACTGCCTGAAGTCCTCCTCGAGCATCTGCTCGACCTCGGCGGCGAAGCCGGCATCGACGGTCAGCAGGGTGATTTCAAAGTTCAGGCGGAACGAGCGGTTGTCCAGGTTGGCACTGCCGATGGTGCAGGCGTCGCGGTCGATCAGCATGACTTTCTGATGCAGGAAGCCAGGCTGGTAACGGAATACCCGCACGCCGGCGCGCAGTGCCTCGAAGGCGTACAGGCTGGAGGCGGCGAAGACCACCCGGTGATCGGGGCGGGCGGGCAGCAGGATGCGCACGTCGATGCCGCGCAGGGCAGCCAGGCGCAGGGCAGTGAACAGCGCCTCGTCGGGGATGAAATACGGGCTGGTGATCCAGATCCGTTCGCGTGCGGCGTGGATGGCCTCGACGAACATCAGGGCACAGGTGTCCTGCGGGTCGGCCGGGCCGCTGGCGATCACCTGGCAGAGCATGCCGCTGGCGGCGTAGGCCTCGGGCAACAGCAGCGGCGGCAACTGGCCGCTGGCCCAGAACCAGTCTTCGGCGAAGGACTCCTGCAGGCAGGCGACCACCGGCCCGCGCACCTCGACGTGGGTGTCGCGCCAGGGTGACAGTGGCGGCTTCTTGCCGAGGTATTGATCGCCGACGTTGTGCCCGCCGAGAAAGCCGCGCTCGCCATCGACCACCACGATCTTGCGGTGGTTGCGAAAGTTCAGCTGGAAGCGGTTGAGCAAGCCACCGCCGGTGGGGAAGGCATGCACCTGCACGCCGCCGGCGCGCAGGCTGTCGCGGTAATGCGCCGGCAGGGCGTGGCTGCCGATGCCGTCATACAGCAGGTAGACCCGCACCCCGGCCTTCGCGCGTTGCAGCAGCAGCTGGTGCAAGCGCTGGCCGAGGGCATCGTCATGGATGATGAAGAACTGCACCAGGATCACCTGACGGGCCTCGGCCAGGGCGGCGAAGAGCGCGGCGAAGGTCGCTTCGCCGTCGATCAGCAACTGCACCTGATTGTTCGCCAGGCAGGGCATCGGGCTCAGGCGCGGCAGCGCGCGCAGACGGCGGAACGCTTTGGACTGAGTGGCGGCCAGGGCTTCTTCGACCCAGGGGCGCCAGTTCAGGACCGCCATGGCCCGATGCATCTCCAGGTCGGCCAGGCGCCGCGCCTTGATATAGGCGCTGAAGCGACTGCGGCCGAATACCAGATACGGCACTAAGGTCAGGTAGGGCATGAAGAACAGCGACAGCGCCCAGGCAATCGCCCCCTGAGCGGTGCGCACGCTGAGTACCGCATGAATGGCGGCGAGCACGCCAAGCACATGGATGGCGGCGATCAGGTAGGCGAATAGGTGGGGAATGCCGAAGTCCATGGGTATGCGATTCCTCTGCGCTAAGCTCAGTTTAGAGCAGGGCGGTACTACGTAGTTGCGTCATCGACTGTCGCGAGGCCGGCATGCTGCGGCGCTGTGATGGCCATGAGCAGGCACACAGGCGACATGGCTGTTACCCTTGTTGTCACAGCCGGGAACTAACCGGTTGACAGCGGGTCGGGCGAATCCACCCTACACTTGTCAGTCAAACGGATCAGGAGTTATTACGAATGGGTAAAGACCCGACGCAAGGCACCGGTGCACAGCCAGACGTGCCGCAGCAGGACAGTATTCCAGCGCCGAGCGGGGCGTCCACTCTAATCGATACCGACTACGTGATTGGCCAGGACAACATCAAGGGACGGTTTCTCTTCAACCTGGATG
>JBFKAF010000650.1:0-2237 GCA_041621735.1 Pseudomonas sp. | reverse complement strand
TGGTGACCCAGTTACTCAGCCCCGGCGAAGTGCTCAGCGTACTGAGCAACTCGGCGCCGGTGACCATCGCCTGCATGTTCGTGCTGTCCGCCGCCCTGGAGCGCACCGGCTGCGTCGACGCCCTGGGCAACTGGCTGGGCAACCTGGTCGGCACCAGCCCGGTGCGCGTACTCACCGGGCTGACCCTCACCGCCCTGGTGATTTCCGCCTGCCTGAACAACACCCCGGTGGTGGCCATCCTCACCCCGGTGGCCATCGCCCTGGCCCGGCGCTCCGGCAGCATGCCGTCGAAACTGTTGATCCCGTTGTCCTACGCCACCATCCTCGGCGGCACCCTGACCATGATCGGCACCTCGACCAACATCCTGGTCGACGGCGTGGCACGCAAGGCCGGCCTGGCGCCGTTCGGCATCTTCGAAATTACCGGCGCCGGCTTGATCCTCGCCAGCGTCGGCATGCTCTACCTGCTGACCATCGGCCGCCATCTGCTGCCGGACCGGGAAACCCTGTCCAAGCAGTTGCGCCCGGACCTCGACCGCACCTTCATGACCGAGCTGCTGGTGCCCCACGGCTCGCCGGTGATCGGCAAGACCCTGAGCGAGGCCAACCTCAACGGCGGCAGCGGCCTGCAGGTGCTCAAGCTGTTTCGCGAGGATCAGGAGCTGACCGAGCCGGGCCACGACACCCTGCTGGCCAACGGCGATCGCCTGGTACTGCACGGCCAGGTGAAAAACGTGGTCGAACTGCGCGAGAGCGGGCATCTGACCTTCAACCGCGGCGACGCCTTCGAGACCATCAGCAGCCACGACGTGATCCTCGCCGAGGCCATAGTCGGGCGCAATTCGCGCTACAGCCACAGACCCATGCGCGACCTCGACCTGACCGCGCGTTACGGCATTGCCGTGCTCGCCGTGCACCGCCAGGACGAGAACATCCAGGGCAATCTCGACGACTTCGAGCTGCAGTTCGGCGACGTACTGCTGGTCGAAGGCACTCCAACGCAGATCAAGCGCTTCGCCGACAACGGCGAACTGATCAGCCTGAATGCCGTACAGGAACGCGCCTTCCGCCGCGACAAGGCGCCGATTGCGATCATCGCCACCCTGGCGGTGATGCTCCTGGCGGCCTTCGGCCTGATGCCCATCGAAGGCCTGGCGATCATCGGCGCGGTGAGCGTGCTGGCGACCCGCTGCCTGGACGTGGAAGACGCCTACAAGGCAGTGGACTGGAAGATCCTCAGCCTGATCTTCGGCATGCTGGCCATCAGCATCGCCATGGACAAGGTCGGCCTGGTCAGGTTGCTGGTCGAGAACACCATGACCCTGCTGCCCTGGGCCGGGCCGTTGCTGATGCTGTCGTTCATCTACCTGTTCACCTCGATCCTCACCGAGGTGCTGTCGAACAACGCGGTGGCGGTGCTGGTCACCCCCATCGCCATCGGCGTGGCCCAGCACCTGGGCGTCGACCCGCGCGCCTTCGTGGTGGCGGTGATGTTCGCCGCCAGCGCCAGCTTCGCCACGCCCATCGGCTACCAGACCAACACCTTCGTGTACAACGCCGGCGGCTACCGCTTCACCGACTTCATGAAGGTCGGCATTCCGCTCAACCTGATTCTCTGGGTCGTGGCCAGCTTGGTGATTCCCTGGTTCTGGCCGCTGACTCCGCTCTGAGCGGAGTCTTGAGAGGCCATACCTGAGGCCCCACCTATCAAGACCGAACATTCACGGAGCCTTGGCATGAGTGAAACGCTGCTGATCCCCTGCCCCGCCTGCAACGGCCTCAACCGCATCCCCGCCGAGCGCCTGGGCGATGCACCGCGCTGCGGCCGCTGCAAAGCCGAGGTGCTGCCCGGCCGTCCCATCGAATTGAACCAAGCCAATTTCGCCAGCCAGCTCAAGGGCGATCTGCCGCTGCTGGTCGACGTCTGGGCCAGTTGGTGCGGCCCTTGCCAGGCCTTCGCGCCCACCTTCAGCCAGGCCGCCGCACAGCTACAGGGCCGCTGCCGCCTGGGCAAACTGGACAGCGAAGCCAACCCGCAACTGTCCGCACAATTGGCCGTGCGCTCCATCCCCAGCCTGATCTTGTTCAAAGGCGGTCGCGAACTGGCCCGACAAAGCGGCGCCCTGCCACTGGCGCAACTGATGGCCTGGTTGCGCAACCAGAACCTGTGAGCGAATCGGTCAGCCCCCCCGAACGCCGCGGTCATTGCCGCGTCACGCCAAGGCAGTAGGCTGGAG
>JBFKAF010000649.1:0-2237 GCA_041621735.1 Pseudomonas sp. | reverse complement strand
TCGCACACCTCCACCCACGGCGCGTTCGGTGCCTTGGCGCACGGCATCGGCACCTCCGAGGTCGAGCATGTGCTGGCCACCCAGTGCCTGGTCGCCAAGAAAATGAAGAACATGCAGGTACGGGTCGAGGGCACGCTGCCCTTCGGCGTGACGGCCAAGGACATCGTTCTCGCGGTGATCGGCAAGATCGGCACCGCTGGGGGTAACGGCCATGCCCTGGAATTTGCCGGCAGCGCGATCCGCGACCTGTCGCTGGAAGGGCGCATGACCATCTGCAACATGTCGATCGAGGCGGGCGCCCGGGTCGGCTTGGTCGCCGTCGACGAGAAGACCATCGAGTACGTCAAGGGTCGTCCGTTCGCCCCGCAAGGCGAGCAATGGCAGCAGGCGGTAGCGCAGTGGCGCGGCCTGGTTTCCGACGCCGATGCCCATTTCGACAGCGTGATCGAGTTACGCGCCGAAGATATCAAACCGCAAGTCAGCTGGGGCACCTCGCCGGAAATGGTCCTGGCGGTCGACCAGAACGTGCCGGACCCGGCGGCCGAGGCCGACCCGGTCAAGCGCGACTCGATCAGCCGGGCACTCAAGTACATGGGCTTGGCGGCGAATCAGCCGATCACCACGATCCAGCTCGATCGCGTGTTTATCGGCTCCTGCACCAACTCGCGCATCGAGGATCTGCGTGCCGCCGCCGAGGTGGCCAAGGGTCGCAAGGTCGCCGCGACCATCAAGCAGGCCTTGGTGGTGCCGGGTTCCGGTCTGGTCAAGGCGCAGGCCGAGCAGGAAGGGCTGGACAAAATCTTTATCGAGGCCGGTTTTGAATGGCGTGAGCCGGGTTGCTCCATGTGTCTGGCGATGAACCCGGACAAACTGGGCAGTGGTGAGCACTGTGCCTCTACCTCTAACCGCAATTTTGAAGGTCGTCAGGGCGCTGGCGGGCGCACCCATCTGGTCAGTCCGGCGATGGCGGCGGCAGCGGCGGTGACCGGCCGCTTTATCGATGTGCGTGAATTGACCCGGCCTTAAGGAGAGCGAAGATGAAAGCCTTTACCCAACACACCGGGTTGGTTGCGCCGCTGGATCGCGCCAACGTCGATACCGACCAGATCATTCCCAAGCAGTTCTTGAAGTCGATCAAACGCACGGGCTTCGGTCCGAACCTGTTCGACGAGTGGCGTTATCTGGATGTCGGTCAGCCGAACCAGGACTGCTCGACGCGTCCGCTTAACCATGACTTCGTCCTGAATTTTCCGCGTTATCAGGGCGCCAGTGTGCTCCTGGCTCGGGAGAACTTCGGCTGTGGCTCCAGTCGCGAGCATGCACCCTGGGCGTTGGAAGAGTACGGTTTTCGCGCGATCATCGCGCCAAGCTTCGCCGACATCTTCTATAACAACAGCTTCAAAAATGGCCTGTTGCCGATCATCCTCGCGGAAAACGAGGTGGATCAGCTGTTCCGGCAGGCCGAAGCTTGCGAGGGCTATCAGCTGACCGTCGACTTGGCGGCGCAAACGGTGACCCGTCCAGACGGCGTGCAGTACGGCTTCGAGGTGGATGCCTTCCGTAAGCACTGCCTGCTCAACGGCCTGGATGATATTGGCCTGACGCTGCAGGATGCCGAGGCAATCAAGGCCTTCGAAGCCAGCTACCAGCAGAGCAGCCCCTGGCTGTTCGGTGCGATCAAGTAATTAAGGACATTCCATGAGCAAGCAGATTCTAGTTCTCCCTGGCGACGGTATCGGCCCGGAAATCATGGCCGAAGCGGTCAAGGTGCTGCAGTTGGCCAACGACAAGTACAGCCTGGACATCGAGCTGTCGTTCGACGAACTGGGTGGAGCGGCCTACGACAAGTACGGTGTGCCGCTGGCCGACGCGACCCTCGAGCGTGCCCGCGCTGCCGATGCGATCCTGCTCGGAGCGGTCGGCGGGCCCAAGTGGGATACGATCGAGCCGGCCCTGAGACCGGAGCGCGGCTTGCTGAAAATTCGCTCGCAGCTGGGGCTGTTCGCCAACTTGCGCCCGGCTATCCTCTATCCGCAGTTGGCCGATGCGTCCTCGCTGAAGCCGGAAGTAGTCGCCGGCCTGGATATCCTCATCGTGCGCGAGTTGACCGGCGGCATCTATTTCGGCCAACCGCGCGAAAGCAAGGTGCTGGAGAATGGCGAGCGCATGGCCTACGACACCCTGCCGTACAGCGAGAGCGAGATCCGTCGCATCGCGCAGGTCGGCTTCGACATGGC
>JBFKAF010000648.1:0-2239 GCA_041621735.1 Pseudomonas sp. | reverse complement strand
GCGAACCAGCTCCGGCACGTCGGGGTTTTTCTTCTGCGGCATGATCGAGCTGCCGGTGCAGAAGCGATCTGGCAGGTCGATGAACTGGAACTGCGCAGATGTCCACAGCACCAGCTCCTCGGAGAAGCGCGACAGGTGCATCATGGCGATTGAGGCGGCGGCGCAGAACTCGATGGCGAAGTCGCGATCCGACACGCCGTCCAGCGAGTTACCGCCCACGGCGTCGAAGCCCAGCAGCTCACAGGTGATCTGCCGGTCGATCGGGTAGGTGGTGCCGGCCAGCGCCGCCGACCCCAGCGGCATGCGGTTGGTACGCTTGCGGCAGTCGACCAGGCGTTCATGGTCACGCGAGAGCATTTCGAACCAGGCCAGCAGGTGATGGCCGAAGGTCACCGGTTGTGCGGTTTGCAAATGGGTGAAGCCGGGCATGATGGTCTCGGCCTCGCGCTCGGCCTGCTCCAGCAGACCCTGTTGCAGGCGGCTGATCTCGGCCAGGATCAGGTCGATCTCGTCGCGCAGCCACAGGCGGATGTCGGTGGCCACCTGGTCGTTGCGGCTACGCCCGGTGTGCAGCTTCTTGCCGGTGACGCCGATACGCGCGGTCAGACGCGCCTCGATGTTCATGTGCACGTCTTCCAGGTCGACGCGCCAGTCGAACTGGCCCGCCTCGATCTCGCCCTGAATGGTCTGCAGGCCGTCGATGATGCTGTCGCGCTCGGCATCGCTGAGTACGCCGACCTTGGCCAGCATGCTGGCGTGGGCGATGGAGCCCATGATGTCGTGGCGGTACAGGCGCTTGTCGAATTCGACTGAGGCGGTAAAACGGGCGACGAAGGCGTCGACTGGCTCGCTGAAGCGGCCGCCCCAGGATTGGTTGGTTTTTTCAGTGCTCATGGGCTTCGCTCGACTGGTGCGCTGATTCGGGCGGGCCGCAGGTGGCGGCCGGCGTGACGGAAAAAGTCCGACGATAATAACAGGGTCATGGGTAAGATCGCCGAAGCGGTTTTACCTTCCCACGTCGCCGCTGGCAGGCAGGGCAGTGTTGGCCCGGTCACAGTTTGCTGCGCCAGGTGGCCTTTCAGCGCTTTATTTTGCCCGATTGCAGCCGGCCAGCTTGCCGCTTGGCCGGGCCACACGGAAACTGCGCCGATGCATATTCAATGGCTCACCCCTAAGAACACCCCGACGCCCATCGACGACTTCTTCGTCCCGGAACTCTGTCAGCCGGAAGCGCTGCTGAGCATGGTGCTGCTCGCCGAATTGCTGGTGCTGGTACTGGTACTGGCGGAGCCGATGCTGCCCGGCTTCGACTGGGTGCGTCTGGCGTTGACGTCACTGTTCGTGCAGTGGAACGTGCTGCTCTCGGCGGCGCTGCTCTGTCGTCTACGTCCGCTGCTGGCTCGCCTGCGCGCGGCACTGGCCGGCTGCCTGTGCTGTGCGATCGTGGTCGGCTTGACCCTGGCCTGTACCGCGGTGGCCGACTATTACCAGCTCGGCGGACCGCTGCCGCGCAACGGCGAAGTCAATCTGTACCTGCGCCATGCCTTGATCAGCATGATCATGTCGGCGCTGCTGCTACGCTATTTCTATCTACAGAGCCAATGGCGGCGGCAGGAGCAGGCGGAGTTGCGGGCGCGTATCGAATCCTTGCAGGCGCGGATCAGGCCGCATTTCTTGTTCAACAGCCTGAACAGCATTGCCAGTCTGGTGGCGATTGATCCGTATCAGGCCGAGCAAGCGGTGCTGGATCTGTCCGATCTGTTCCGCGCCAGTTTGGCCAAGCCCGGCAGCCTGGTGTCGTGGAAAGACGAGCTGGAGCTGGGCAAACGATATTTGTCGATTGAGCGCTATCGCCTTGGCGAGCGACTACAGTTGCAATGGGAGGTTGCCGATGTGCCGAATGATCTGCCGATACCACAGCTGACCCTGCAACCCTTGCTGGAAAATGCCCTGATCCATGGTATTCAGCCGCGCATTGAGGGCGGTCTGGTACGTGTCGAGGCGAGCTATGCCGATGGGGTGTTTCAGCTATGCGTCAGCAACCCTTATGACGAACCCGAAGAGCAGCCGACCTCGGTGCGCGGGACGCGCCTGGCGTTGGGCAATATCGATGCGCGTCTTGCGGCACTTTTCGGGCCTCGGGCCAGTCTCAGCGTGGAGCGCCGTGACGGCCGTCACTACACCTGTCTACGCTATCCTTGTGCGAGACTCACGCAGGAAGCCACAGCGATATGAATGT
>JBFKAF010000647.1:0-2241 GCA_041621735.1 Pseudomonas sp. | reverse complement strand
GTGGCTACGACCCGGTCCCCCCCGCGAAAACCTCAAGCCCCTCTTCGATGGCCGAATAATCATGGATATTCAACGCTCGATCCTGATCGTCGCCCTGGCAGTCGTGACCTATATGATGGTTCTCCAGTGGAACCAGGACTACGGTCAAGCTGCCCTGCCGACTCAGACTGCCGCAGCCAGCAGCACGGTTCCTGGTTTGCCAGAAATTTCTGCGGCCGCCGGCAGTAGCGACGTTCCCACGGCGAATGCCACCGGTAACGAAGCGAGCGTGGCACCCAGTGTGATTAGCGATGCGCTGATCCGGGTGAAAACCGATGTCCTCGATCTGGCCATCGATCCGCGCGGCGGGGATGTGGTGCAGTTGACGCTGCCAAAATTTCCTCGTCGCCAGGATCACCCCGAAGTACCGTTTCAGCTGTTCGATAACGGTGGCGAACGACTGTACCTCGCACAGAGCGGCCTGACCGGCAGCAATGGGCCCGATGCCCGCGCCAGTGGTCGTCCACTCTATAGCAGCGAGGAAACTACCTACCAGCTGAGCGACGGCCAGGACCAATTGGTCGTCGATCTGAAGTTCAGCGAGGCCGGGGTCAACTACATCAAGCGCTTTACCCTCAAGCGCGGACAGTACGACCTGAAGGTCAGCTACCTGATCGACAATCAGAGCGCCCAAGCCTGGAGCGGTAACCTGTTCGGTCAGCTCAAGCGCGATGACAGTGGCGATCCGTCTTCCAGCACTGCTACTGGCACCGCCACCTATCTGGGCGCCGCCATGTGGACCCAGGAAAAACCCTACACGAAGATATCCACAGGCGACATGGACGACAAAAACTTGCGCGAAACCGTGCAAGGTGGCTGGATCGCCTGGCTGCAGCATTATTTCGTCACCGCTTGGGTACCGAGCAAAGACAGCACTAACGTGGTGCAGACCCGCAAGGACAGCCAAGGCAACTACATCATCGGTTTCACCGGCCCAGCCCTGAATATCCCGGCCGGTGCCAGCGCACAAACCGACGCCACGCTGTATGCCGGCCCAAAATCCCAGGGAAACCTGGAAGTACTGTCGCCAGGCCTCGACCTGACGGTCGACTACGGCATTCTGTGGTTCCTGGCCAAGCCGATCTTCTGGTTGCTCGGTCATATCCAGGCACTGCTGGGTAACTGGGGCTGGTCGATCATTTTCCTGACCATCATCATCAAGCTGGCGTTCTTCCCGCTGTCCGCCGCCAGCTATAAATCCATGGCGCGTATGCGTGCCGTGGCGCCAAAACTGGCGGCATTGAAAGAGCAACATGGCGACGACCGGCAGAAAATGTCGCAGTCGATGATGGAGCTGTACAAGAAGGAGAAGATCAATCCACTTGGCGGCTGTCTGCCAATCCTGGTGCAGATGCCGGTGTTCCTGGCCTTGTACTGGGTGCTGCTGGAGAGCGTGGAAATGCGCCAGGCGCCTTGGCTGCTGTGGATAACCGACCTGTCGATCAAGGATCCGTTCTTTATTCTGCCGATCATCATGGGCGCGACCATGTTCATTCAGCAGCAGCTGAACCCGACTCCACCGGACCCGATGCAAGCCAAGGTGATGAAAATGATGCCGATCATCTTCACTTTCTTCTTCCTCTGGTTCCCGGCCGGTCTGGTGCTGTACTGGGTAGTCAACAACTGCTTGTCGATCGCCCAGCAGTGGTACATTACTCGCAAGATCGAAGCAGCAACCAAGGCGGCTGCGGCCTGATAAGCCAGAGCGTTTAAGCTCGAGCAAGCCGTACTACAAGACGCCCCCATCGTGGGGCGTCTTGCTATCCAGCTTTTGGAGTCCCGCATGCAAGCAGCCCGTGAAACCATTGCCGCCGTTGCCACTGCCCAGGGTCGTGGCGGCGTCGGTATCGTGCGGGTCTCCGGTCCCTTGGCCGGACAGCTGGCCCAGGAGGTTTGCCAACGTGAGCTGACCCCGCGCTACGCCCACTACGGCCCATTTTTCGCCGACGCCGAACAGGTGATCGATGAAGGCCTGGCCTTGTATTTTCCCGGGCCGAACTCCTTTACCGGAGAGGATGTACTGGAGCTGCAGGGCCACGGCGGTCCCGTGGTCCTGGATCTGCTGTTACGTCGCTGCCTGCAACTCGGCGCTCGACTGGCCCGCCCCGGCGAATTCAGCGAACGCGCCTTCCTCAATGACAAACTCGACCTGGCCCAGGCCGAAGCCATCGCCGACCTGATCGAAGCCAGCTCAGAACAAGC
>JBFKAF010000646.1:0-2242 GCA_041621735.1 Pseudomonas sp. | reverse complement strand
GGCGATTCTCAGCGCCAGCGACTCCAGCCTGGACGCCCAGGCGGCACTGGCTGCCGGCGCCCTGGGCTTCATTCCGAAAAGCGCCGATGGCGACTCTCTGCGCCAGGCCGTCACCCGCGTGCTGCTGGGCGAGACCTTGCAAGCGCCGGCCAGCGGCGACAAGCCGCCGCTGACCCCACGCCAACAGGAAATACTGTTGCTGCTGGCCGACGGTTTGCCGAACAAGGCCATCTGCCGCCGGCTGGGGGTTTCCGAAGACACGGTGAAAACTCACCTGAAAGCGCTGTTTCAGGAGCTCGACGTGCACAATCGCACCGCCTGCGTGAGTGCCGCGCGGCAACGCGGCTGGCTGTGAGTGACGGACGCCAGTCAACGGCGTGCCGGAGACTCAAACCGTCCAACAGTCGAGATACAAGGCTGGGTTAGCCGCGCGCTATGGTCCGCTCAAGCAGTCGGAATCGGCGCGGCGCACCCCAGCGCTCCGAGGAGATGTCGACTGGCTCTCGCTGGGTTTCGCTCCGCTCTACCCAGCCTACGAAGTTGCCGCGCTTACCGGCCAAGAATCGTGGCCCAGGTAAGCCCTGGCGCAATCCGGGAGCGATTTAGCTGGCGATCAACCTCCCCCGGATTTCATCCGTATATGGACTCCTCCCGTTTTGCCAGTGAAATGTTCTGCTTGCGAACCTAGGTACGACTGCTTCCGTATATCCGGCTTCTGATAAGGCGTCGGCCTTGAGCCATGATGATTTCCGCTCATGTGCGCCTGATCGGGCTAGCGGCCTTGCTGTGCAGGGGGCCGATGGATGACGCAGGCTTCACACATGCCGGTGCAACCGGTTCGTCTTCAGTTCATGTCACTGTGCAATCGAGTGGATATTTTCTACGGTGCGACTCCAGGTACTGCTCTCTACTGTTCAGCTAGGCTGATACGTTTCACCCTTGCTGAGGATCGCCCAGATAATCCGGGCATTCTTGTTCGCCAAGGCAACCGTGGCGATGTTCTTGTTACGTCGGCACAGCAGCTTGTTCAACCAATCGCTGCGCTTATCCGTTTTCCCCTGACAGCAGTTGAGCACTGAGCGGGCGCCGTGGACCAGCAAGGTACGCAGGTATTTGTCCCCACGTTTACTGATCGATCCCAGACGCTCCTTGCCGCCACTAGAGTGTTGACTGGGAACCAGCCCCAGCCAAGCGGCAAACTGGCGGCCGGTACGAAACTGCCGCGCATCGCCCACTGCACTGACCACCGCCGTGGCGCTGATCGGACCCACGCCCTCGATCTCCATCAGGCGCCTGACTCGTTCATCCTCGCGGGCCTGACGCTGGATCAACTTCTCCAGGTGCGCCAGGCGCTCGTCATGCCCTTGCAGCTCCTCGTTCAGGTCCCTTAGCAGCTCGCGCATCGGGCCAGGCAGACCATTGTCCTGCGTATCGATCGCCTGACGCAGCAACTCGCGGGCCGCAGCAACCCCTTTACGAGGCTCGACCAAGCCAAACTCGGCCAGCAGGCCACGAACTTCATTGACCAGTGCCGTACGCGAGCGAACCACCCGGCTCCTGATCCGATGCACCGATTGACCGGCCTGCTGCTCAGCACTTTTGACCTCGACGTAGCGCATGCTGGGACGGCTGCCGGCCTCGCAAATTGCCTCGGCATCATTGGCGTCGTTCTTGCCACTCTTCACATAGGGTTTGACCAACTGCGGGGCAATCAGGCGCACTTCGTGCCCCAGCGCGCGCAACTCTCGCGCCCAGTAATGGGCACTGCCACACGCCTCCATCACGACCAAGCAGGGCTCCAATTGGCGGAAAAAATCCAGCATCTGGTGCCGCTTGAGTTGCTTGCGGCATTTCACCTGTTCATGACTGTCTACGCCATGCGCCTGAAACACCTGCTTTGCCAAATCAATGCCGATTCGCTTAAGTTTCATGACGACTCCTCCCTTTGTGACTGCTTGTTTTGACAACTTCAGTCTGGCGCGTAGACGCCGTAGGAGGGAGGAGTCCATTTCATTGGGCTACTGCATCGCGAATGAGCGGGCGTTATGTAACCAGGCTGTGACCTTTATGCATCCCTTCGTTACCCGTCGCCGGAGCGGCCGTGGTTAGAATCCTCTACAGCGCAAGCACCAGACTTGCTCACGTATAACAACAAGAAGGTACCTGTCTAATGAATGCTATGACTCGCCTGGCTACTGCCGTTTCCTTCGTCTCCCTGATGCCGCTGGCGGCCCTCGCCGGT
>JBFKAF010000645.1:0-2242 GCA_041621735.1 Pseudomonas sp. | reverse complement strand
GAGATGGCGGCGCTGTCGCCCCAGTTGTAGCCGTACTTGTAGTTCCAGGCCAGCTTCTCGCCGGCGCGTGGATCATTGGCATCCGGCTCCTGGGGGAAGGGCCGACCGGCGACCCAGCCGTCGATCTCGCCGGGCTTGGCGCCGAGCTTGACCTTGTCCTGGCCCTGGCGGGTGGCCTCGACATAGCTGGGGTGCAGGTCGAAGGAGGTGGTCTCGCCGACCTGCATGTCCAGCCAGCCCCTCTCGATAAAGCCGTAGAAGGCCGGATCGATGATGTCCTTGAACTGGGCGACGTTGGCCTGGTTGATGGTCAGGCCAGCGCTGAGTCCGGCAAAGGCCGGTTTCTCGGCTTGGTAGGGGTAGAAGGAGCGGTCGATCACGGCCGAGTCGGCCTGGGCGATAGCTGCGCTCATGGCCAGGGTAAGGGCGGCGAAACGGAAGCGGAATGGCTTGTTCATGGGTCTTCCTCGTGGTGATCAGAAGCTGTAGCGCAGGGTCAGTTGCAGTTCGTCTTCTTTTTGCGCCATGCCGATCGGGCCGGCGCGGAAGCGACCTAGGGGTTCATAGCCGGACAGGCCAAGGCTCATGCCGGCCGGTTGGCCGGAGCTGGTGAAGGGATCCCAGGGATTGCAGCTACGGCAGTCGTCGTACTCGCGGGCACCGCGACCGACCTTGAAGTTGGCCCCGGCGGTGATCTTCAGGTTGTCGCTGAACAGGTACTCGATGCTCGGCGCGATGGCGGTTGCTTCGGCCTTGAAGTCATGCGCGACTATGATCTGCGGGCTGAGGCGGTCGTTCATCCACCAGCCCTTGACCAGCAGGGTGCCGATCCAGTTCTGCTCCCAGTCCGGCATGCCGACCTTGCCCAGTGCGCGCTTCTCCTCCTGATGCTCGTGGATGTGCTGGCCGAACACCTGCGCCGAGAACAGGAAGGCGCGGCCGGGGTTGAGGGCTGGAATGAAGATGTTCTTGTCCGCGCCGATCACGTAGCGGGTCACGTCGGATTCGGAGAACAGCCGCGACTGCATAGTGTTGGCGAACTCCTCGCCCTCGGTGTGCGCCACTTCGACGCGGAACACCGTGTCGATCGCCTGCGAGTAGTAGTCCATCGAGCCGCCGAGCAGGTTGACCCGCGGGAAGTGGATATCGAAGGCGATCAGGCTCGGCCACACCGCGGTCTCGCCGGTGAAGGCGTTGGTTGCCGGGATGCCGCCGCGCAGCGAGGGTAGTTGCGAGCGGTAGGTGAGGGCGTTGAGGCTGAAGCCGAAGTCGCCGTAGACCCCTTCCAGCTTGATCCCGAACTGAGTGTTGGACAGGCTCCAGGACGGCATGTGCGCCTTGCGGATACCGATCTGGCCGGGGCCGAAGTCGGTGGCGATGTTGCCGTTGGCGAAGTTGGCCACGGTGCCGCCGTTTTCCCACAGGTTGTTCATGCCGCGGAAGAAGCAGGCCGCATCGAGGATCGAGTTGGGCCCGCCGCACTGGCCGAGGTTGTGCGGACGGAACTTGTCGAAGTTCCACACGAACGACAGGTTGAGGTCGTCGAACAGCTCGCCGGCACCCATGCGCCAGTCGGCCTTGGCGATCCACATGGGGATGCGGATGTCTTCCAGCTCGTCATAGATGTTGTTGCGCGAATAGTCGACCGGGTTGATCACGTCGAGCACGCGGAACAGGTCGGTGCGGCCCCAGATCACCTGCTGCTTGCCCAGGCGCCAGCTGAGGATGTCGCCGTTGGGCAGCGCATTGTCGAAGTCGGCATACAGCTCGCGGATGAAGTCCAGGCGCTCGTTGAACTCGGGGAAGCGCAGATCGTCGCTGCTGGCGTCCAGGTAGTCGTCGATGCAGCCGCGGCTGTCCTTGTCGCAGGGCCGCACCGGCACGCCGAAGGCCACGCCGCCACGGGTTTTGTGCAGGTTCTCGCCGAGTACGATCATGCCCTCGTTGGGGTTGCGCGCCTGGTCGAAGCCGAGCAGGGTGCCGGGCACCGTCAAGCCGCCACCGTGCGGCACGCTGTTGCCGGCCACGCTGTTTTCCAACTGGATGGCGCCCCCCGCGCCGCTGCCGTACTCACTGCTGTTGAGGTCGTAGACGCCGTCGTAGGTGCCACGGAAGGTGGCGTGGAAGGCGGTGTTGTTGAAATTCAGCTGGCCGAGGTCGCCGAACTTGCGGTCGGCGTTGACCTGCAGCGTGTTGCGGAATTTCGACAGGCCGACGCTATCGCGGGCGAAGGTGGCGTTCT
>JBFKAF010000644.1:0-2245 GCA_041621735.1 Pseudomonas sp. | reverse complement strand
TGGCGAGAGGGGATCATCACAAACTCGCCAGGGCAGATCCTGCGGCCAAGGCGGGGCGCGGCATTTTGCAGGCGAAGGGCGAGCCCTTCAAGAAGTTCTGGAGCAAAACCTGGAGATAACTACAGGTCATACTTTGACTTCGTGTTCAGTTATTTTTACCGGGGACTAGTGTCGCAACGCGTACAGGCCATTCGAGGGCTTTTTTAGCGGATATTGGCATCCTTGTCATGAATGCTGCTCCATGGATCGGGGCCGTTGTTCGATGTTTACGCTTAGGTCCCAGCATTTGCAGGGCCTGTAGGGCTTCTGCTGTGCAGTAAATAAAACGCCGCAAGGGTATATCAAGCGCAGTGATTGTAGTGGATAGGGTTGTTGACTACGGGGTCAATAACTCTGTGTGTTAGGCCGTTCCTAGGTTGCAGCCGCGCCGATGACGCAATTGGTGAAAACGATGTCGCCCAGTAACTGCCGAACTACATAACGATATTTCGCACGGCGCCGGCTATTCCAGCCCGCAGCTGGCCGCATAGTGCTGCGTCTGCTGCACCAACCAATCGCGGAAGCTTAGCAGGCCGGCAGACTCGACCTTGCGTTCGGGAATGATCAGGTAGTAGGCCTTGTCATTGGCGCACGCATGCTCGAGTGCCAGCACCAGGCGACCCTCGGCCAGTTCGCGTTGAATCAGGAAGGGTGGAATCAAGGCCACGCCCATCTCATGCATGGCCGCCTGGGCGAGCATGGAAAACAATTCGTAACGCGGCCCGCGCATATCCTGTGGGATGTTCAGCCCGAGCGAGTTGAACCACTGGCGCCAGGCGTAGGGCCGGGTGGTCTGTTGCAGCAGGGGTAACTCGGCGATCTGCTCGGCACTTAACTGCCTGCGGCCCGCGAGCAACGCCGGGCTGCACACAGGCATCGGGTTCTCGCGCATCAGCGGGTAGGCAGCGGTGCCCGACCAGTCGCCGTCGCCGAAGTAGATCGCCGCATCGAACTCGGTATCGGCGAACAGGAAGGGCCGGGTGCGGTTGGTCAGGTTGACCGTGACCTGCGGATGCAGGCGCTGGAAGTCCTTCAAGCGGGGCAACAGCCACTGGGTGCCGAAGGTCGGCACTACCGCCAGCTCGATATTCATCGCGCCCTGCTGGCCCATGATGGCCAGGGTGTCGCGCTCCACCGCATCGAGCTGGCTGGCGACACGCCGCGCGTAGGACAGCCCGGCCTCGGTGAGCTTCACTCCGCGGCGCGAGCGGCGGAACAGCTCGACGTTGAGGAACTCTTCCAGGCTGGCGACTTGCCGACAAATGGCGCTCTGGGTCAGCGCCAGCTCGGCGGCGGCCTTGGTGAAGCTCTGGTGGCGCGCGGCCGACTCGAAGGCGATCAGGGCGGCGGTGCTGGGGATTTTGCGACGCATCTGTGCGGCAACCTCATGTTTTTAGGCTATTGGCCCCGGGTAAAGCTATCTCGAAGTGAGTAATAAGCACAACAGCGTGCGTAATCCTCGTTTGCACGGCCCGCCCCCCAGGCCTAGGATTAATCTCCATGTTCTCCATTGGGAGCGGCGTTTGCCGCGATGCTGTGAGCAACGGCGCCCAGCCACTCTCCCTAGTGTTTTCGAGGTTTTCGCGATGGCCAAGGCAAGTTTCAACTGGATCGACCCGCTGCTGCTCGATCAGCAATTGACCGAAGAAGAGCGCATGGTGCGCGACAGCGCGCAACAGTTCGCCGCCGACAAGCTGGCCCCGCGGGTGATCGAAGCCTTCCGCCACGAGCAGACCGACCCGGCGATCTTCCGCGAGATGGGCGAGACCGGCCTGCTCGGCGCGACCATTCCCGAAGCCTACGGCGGCAGCGGCCTGAACTACGTGTGCTACGGCCTGATCGCCCGCGAAGTGGAGCGCGTCGACTCCGGCTACCGCTCGATGATGAGCGTGCAGTCGTCGCTGGTGATGGTGCCGATCTTCGAATTCGGTAACGAGGCGACCAAGCAGAAATACCTGCCCAAGCTGGCCAGCGGCGAATTGATCGGCTGCTTCGGCCTGACCGAGCCTGACCATGGCTCCGATCCGGGCTCGATGATCACCCGCGCGAAGAAGGTCGACGGCGGCTACCGCCTGAGCGGCGCCAAGATGTGGATCACCAACTCGCCGATTGCCGATGTGTTCGTGGTCTGGGCCAAGGACGATGCCGGCGAGATTCGCGGCTTCGTCCTGGAGAAGGGCTGGCAGGGCCTGAGCACCCCGGCGAT
>JBFKAF010000643.1:0-2248 GCA_041621735.1 Pseudomonas sp. | reverse complement strand
CGTCCGCCATAGTTGCGCGCGGTCTGCAGGCCGCCGCCGGCCAGGGCGCCGAGCAGCGCTGCGGCGCCTAGGGTGACGCCGCCGACCAGCAGGTCGATGCCGATCCCGGTGGCGGCGCCGGCGGCCATGCCGCCACCGACCTTGACCCCAAGCTGCTTGAGGGTTTCCGGGTTGAACAGGTCGTCGCCCCAGCGCCCGTCGAGCAGTGGTAGCTCGCCGGCCTTGGCGTCTTCCGGGCGAAAGGCGTAGAGGCGCAGCAGGGCATCGACGCAGCGTTGTTCGCGCTGGCGGATGGCCTCGCGCAGTGTGCCGACCGCGCGGTGTTCCTGGCTGGCGTCGCTGGCCACGCTACAGCGGTAGGCGGCGCAGTCGAGCAACAGTTCGGCGATCAGTCGGGCGCCGCTGTGCTGGCGGGCCAGGCGTTGGCGTTCGTGGTCGTCGATCAGCCGCTGTAGCGGCTCTCGGGCTTTCTCCTGGAGCAGGGCCAGGCTCTCGTACAGGCGTCGTTCGCCATCGACTGGCGGCGCCACGCTGTCGAAGCGCACCAGCGCATGCAGGCCGAGGCGGGCCAGGGTCTCGCGCCACTCGTCTTCGCGGTGCTGGCTGCTGGCGACGAAGTTCAGCACCGGCAGCAGCGGTCGGCCGCACAGACTCAGCACTGCCAGTTCGTCACGGTATTTGGCCAGCACCGGCTCGCGGGCATCGATCACGTAGAGGCCGGCGTCCGAGGCCTGCAACTGGCGCAGCACCTTGGCCTCCTGCTCGAAGCGCTGGCGCGCCTCGCTGCTGTCGAGAAAACGGGCAAGGCGGGCCGGGCCGTCCAGACGTTCGCCGGGGCGGTCCTGGCGCTCCAGATAATCGAGCAGGGCAATGGCGTCTTCCAGGCCGGGGGTGTCGTACAGCTCCAGCAGCGCCTGGCCATCCACCGACAGTCGCGCGCCTTCGACATGCCGGGTGGTGCTGGCACGCGCAGAAACTTCGCCGAAGCCGACGTCGCGGGTCAGGGTGCGCAGCAGCGAGGTCTTGCCGACGTTGGTGTGGCCGACCACGGCCAGCTTGAGGGGCTGACTCACGAGAGGGTGCTCCATCGCCAGGACGGTAGCCCGGATGCAATCCGGGAGCGGTGGTCCATGCTTGCCCCGGATTGCATCCGGGCTGCGGCTTCAGTCATGGCCGTGCTCCAGCCAGCTTAGCGGCGCGCCGTCGCTGTGCACCAATTGCAGTTGCTCCAGGGCCTGGTGCCAATCGCCCAGGCGAGCACTGTCGAGGGTTTCGCCCGGGGGCGGCGGCAATAACCAGATACGCGTGGCGCCGGCGCAGCGGGCCAGTTCGGCGAGCAGTGCCAGGCTGCCGCGATCCGGCGAACGCCGCGGGTCGCAGGCGATGGCCAGGCGCGCGGGCGGAAAGCGGCTGAGCTGTTCGAGCAGGCGCTGGCGTTGCTCGCGGCTGTCGATCACCCCGGCATCGGCGATGCCCTTGGGCAACGCGGGTGGCCACGCGCGGCGAGTGTCCAGTTCGATGGCGACCAGCAACGCGCCCTGGCTCTCCAGGGGGCCGGCGCCGGTTTGCGGCTGCTGCAGCCGCGCCGGTGCCGCATCGCAGATACCCAGGCGCTCGCTGCTCGGTTGCAGGCGCTCACGCAGCAGGTCGTAGCCGGGCAGCTCGGTATCCAGCTGCAGGGTCGCGCACCCTCGGCGCCAGCGCCACAGGCACAGCAGTGCCAGCAGCAGGCGCGGCAGCAGGCCGTAGACCAGCAGCACGCCGACCAACCAGCCGGCCCAGCTGTGCCGTGCCGCTTCGCTGAGCAGGGCGCTGTCGCCGCTGGCGCGGATCAGCTCGGCATCCGGCAGGGCGAAACCGAGCAGCGCCGGCAGGGTGCCGAGGGTCTGGGTCAGGGTGATAAAGGTCTGGCTGCCGAGAATGGTGCTTTCCCAGACGAAGCCATAGCGGCGGGTGGAGAGCAGCAGTAACAGGCTCGCCAGGGCCGCGAGCGAGGCCAGCAGCCACAAACCGTGCACCAGCACGCCCAGGCCCCAACGGCTCAGGCGTTGGCGCTGCAGCAACAGCAGCAGCGCCGGCGCCAGTTGCGCGGCACTGGCGTCGCGCGCGAGTTTTTCGCTGAGCCACAACCACAATCGGCCCAGCGCGCCGGCGTTGTCGCGACTCAGTAGCAGGCCGAGGACCCAGCCGAGCAGCAACAAGAGGTTGAGGCCCAGCAGGCTGCCCAGGGCCCAGAACACATTGACCG
>JBFKAF010000642.1:0-2250 GCA_041621735.1 Pseudomonas sp. | reverse complement strand
TGGACGCCTGCGCACCTCACGCAACAGGCCGAGCGCTTCCGACAGGGCGAACTGTTCGCCGGCAACCCCGGCGACGAAGCGCCCGCCACGAATCTCGCCACGCGCCTCGAGGCGGTGATAGACCCGCAGCAGCTCGCGCCACGGCGGCAGCCAATCGGCCTCGCGTGCCAGCAGACGCCAGCAGACCACGCCGTAGCGGCGTAGCAGGCTGCGCGCCACATGTTCCAGGGCTTCGGCACCGATGCTGTTAGCTGCGCCCGGTGCCTCGCTGGGCGCCCGCAGCAGCGCCCAGCGTCCGGCGTCCTGCATATTGGCCAGCGCCCGCCGCGCGCGTCGCTGGTTCTGGCTGCGTTTGGCTGCTGGCAGCAACAGCGAGCGCAGTCCGGCGAAGCTGTCGGCATTGGCCAGCCCCAGGCTGACCAGCTCGCCGAGGGCGTCTTCCAGCTCGCTGCGCAGCAGGTGCGCCTCGTCCTGCAACTCGTCGAAGAACAGCGCGCCCTGGCTGGCCAGCACCTGGCGCAGGCGTTCGGCTCTGGGCGATAACTCGGTGGGCGGCGTATCCGGCAGGCAGGCGCGCCACAGGCCCAGGCTCTTGCGCGGCAGCAGGACGATCGGCGTGCTGCGCAGCGGGCCGCCGGCCGAGCGGCTGCGCCCGGCCAGGCGGCACCAGACCAGGCGACCGGAGCGACACAGATCGTCCAGCCAGTTGATTCCGTAATCGCTGACCCGGCTCGGCAGCAGTTCGCTCTCCCAGGCGCCGGCCGCGGCCTGAAAGCCTTCCAACTGGCCGAGCACGCCGGCCAGGGCCTCGGCGCCGCGCACCCGGTTGGCCGGCGCCACGCGCTGCCAGTCGAACAGAAAACGCATGAAGTCGGCGCGCGCCACCGGTTCGATTTCCCGGCGCAGGCGGCTCACCGTGTAGCGGTGGATGCGCGCCAGCAGGTGGCGTTCGCACCATTCTTCCTCAGCATGGCCCGCCTGTTCCGAACCGCCTGGGGTAAAACGTCCGCGCAACACGTAGCCTTCCTGCTCCAGGCTGAGCAGGGCGAGGCTCACCGCCGCTTCGCTCTGCTGCAGCTCGGCGGCGATGCGCGGCACTGGCAGCGGGCCGAAGCCGCTGAGTCGCGCACGCAGCAACTCGATCCGGGCGGCCTCCTCGGTCCAGGCCTGGTCGAAGCCCTGCGGCGCCTGGATCGGCGGTTTCAGCTTGGCCTGAGGGTAGAGCGGCAGCAGTTGCGTCAGGCGCTCGGCCGCCAGCCACAACGCCGCTTGCCCCGCCAGTTGCAGGCAGGTCGCGCGTCTGGCTTTGCTCAGTTGGACCAACCAGGCCGGCCAGCCGGCATTGGCCTGGGCCTCGGCCTGGGTGATGCAGCCCAGGCTCAGCAAGGCTTCGTGCATCTCGTCGGCATCGCGTACCAGGGGCCAGGCTTCAGCGGCCACCGCCGCGATGGCGTCGAGATCCAATACGCCGAGGTCGTCGGCCGACTCCGGGTCGCGCCAGCGGCGGTTCTGCACCGCCTGGGTGCGGCGTTCTTCCAGCGGCGCATCGTCGAGGAAGCTGTAGGGCCGGGCGCTGAGGATTTCCGCCGCCAGCGCCGAGGGCGCCGGCAGGTCGCGGGCGATCAGCTCGATTTCGCCGGCCTCCATGCGCCGCAGCAGGGTCAGCCAGGCCTCGCAGTCCATGGCCTGGTGCAGACAGTCGTCGAGGGTCTGCGCGACCAGCGGGTGATCGGGAATCTCGCGCTCGCCGACCAGGTTCTCCTGGCACGCCACCTGGTCGGGGAACACCGTGGCCAGCAGGTCTTCGCTGCGCATGCGTTGCAGTTGCGGCGCCACCTTGCGCCCGCCGGCGAAGCGCGGCAGGGCCAGGGCAACGCCGGCGTTCCAGCGCCAGCGCACGGCGAACAGCGGCGCATCCAGCACCGCCTGGATCAACAGCTGCTCGGCGCTATTGCTGTGCAGGTAGCGCCACACCTCGTCCAGCGGGAAGCTGTGGCTGGTGGACAGCGAGAGGATCAGCGCGTCCTCGGTGGCGACGGCCTGCAGCTCGAAGTTGAAGCTGCGGCAGAAGCGCTTGCGCAACGCCAGGCCCCAGGCGCGGTTGAGGCGGCTGCCGAACGGCGAGTGGATGATCAGCTGCATGCCGCCGGACTCGTCGAAGAAACGCTCCATCACCAGGCGCCGTTGGGTCGGCAGGCCACTCAGGGCCTGCCGCGCCCGCGCCAGGTACTCGACGATCTGCTGCGCCGC
>JBFKAF010000641.1:0-2257 GCA_041621735.1 Pseudomonas sp. | reverse complement strand
GGACAACCGCATCGAGGCCTACAACCTGCCCCAGGGGGTGATCTCGCAACTGTTCCGCGACATCGCCGCGGGCAAGCCGGGGCAGCTGTCCAAGGTCGGCCTGTGCACCTTCGTCGACCCCGCGTTCGGCGGCGGCAAGCTCAACGCGCGGACCAGCGTCGAGCTGGTACGGCGCCTGCCGATCGACGGCGAGGACTACCTGTTCTACCAGGCCTTCCCGATCCACGTCGGCATCGTCCGCGCCACCAGCGCCGACCCCGACGGCAACCTCAGTTTCGAGCGCGAGGCGCTGACCATCGAGAGCCTGGCCATCGCCATGGCCGCGCACAACTCGGGCGGCCTGGTGATCGCCCAGGTCGAGCGCATCGTCGAGCGCGGCTCGCTGAATGCGCGCGAGGTGAAGATCCCCGGCATCCTGGTCGACTGCGTGGTGCTGGCCGAGCCGCAGAATCACCAGCAGACCTTCGCCACCGCCTACAACCCGGCCTTCGCCGGCGAGACCCGGGTGCCGGTGGACAGCCTGGCGCCGCTGCCGTTGGACGTGCGCAAGCTGATCGCCCGCCGCGCCGCCCTGGAGCTGCGCGCCGGGGCGGTGGTCAACCTGGGTATCGGCATGCCCGAAGGCGTGGCCGCGGTGGCAGCCGAGGAAGGGGTGATCGAGCGCCTGACCCTGACCGCCGAACCCGGAGTGATCGGCGGTATTCCGGCCTCGGGCCTGGACTTCGGCGCGGCGAGCAACCACAGCGCCCTGCTCGACCAGCCCTACCAGTTCGATTTCTACGACGGCGGCGGCCTCGACCTGGCCTTCCTCGGCCTGGCCCAGGCCGACGCCGCCGGCAACCTCAACGTGTCCAAGTTCGGCAACCGGCTATCCGGCGCCGGCGGCTTCATCAACATCAGCCAGAACGCCAAGCGGGTGGTGTTCGTCGGCACCTTCAGCGCCGGCGCCCAGGACATCCGCATCGCGGACGGCAAGTTGCGCATCGTCGAGGACGGTGAATTGCGCAAGTTCGTCGCCGAGGTCGAGCAGCGCACCTTCGCCGGGCGCCTGGCCGCCGAGCGCGGCCAACCGGTGCTCTACGTCACCGAGCGCTGCGTGTTTGCCCTGACCCTGGACGGCCTGGAGCTGATCGAGATCGCCCCCGGCGTCGACCTGGATCGCGACATCCTCGCGCGTATGGACTTCGCCCCCATAGTGCGCCAACCAAAACTGATGGATGCGCGGCTGTTCCGCGCCGAGCGCCTGGGTCTGCGCGAGACCCTGTAACCCTTGAGCGAAAACGCGGGTCCGCGTCTGGACCCGCGCTTTTTCAGGTTTCACCCCCAACCCCACGGCGCTGTCCCGGCAGGCGCTGCCAGGCCGACTGTGGGCAAAAAAGCCGTAGCGACAATAACAACAAGAGGAACTACCCATGCGACACACCGCAACCCTCCATCGCCAGCTGCTCGCCGCGAGCATCGCCCTGGGCCTGAGTGCCCCGGCCCTGGCGGCCTTCGTCGACGACAGCAAGGCGGTGCTGGATACCCGCAACTTCTACATGAACCGCGACTTCCGCCAGCACGGTGCCACTCAGGCCAAGGCCGAGGAGTGGGCCCAGGGTTTCCAGCTGCGCTTCGAATCCGGCTACAGCGAAGGCCCGATCGGCGTCGGCTTCGATGCCATCGGCCTGCTCGGGATCAAACTCGACTCCAGCCCGGACCGCACCGGCACCGGCATCCTCAAGAGCGACCGCGAGGCACCCAAGCGCGCCCAGGACGAGTACGGCGAGGCCGGCTTCACCGCCAAGCTGCGTGCCTCCAACAGCACCCTCAAGCTCGGCACCCTGCAGCCGGTGCTGCCGGCGCTGATGCGCAACGACAGCCGCCTGCTGCCGCAGACCTTTCGCGGCGCCTGGCTCAACAGCAACGAAGTGGAGGGCCTGAGCCTCGACCTCGGCCGCCTCGACCGGGTCAACCTGCGCGACTCCTCGGATAACCAGGAGATGAGCCTGTTCAATGGCGGCAAGCGCAACATCGTGCTGGGCAGCAGCAAGAGCAGCGACGAGTTTCTGTTTGCCGGCGGCCGCTATCAGTGGACCCCGGAACTGGCCAGCAGCTACTACTACGGTGGCCTGGACGGCATCTATAAGCAGCATCTGGTCAACCTGGTGCACCAAGTACCGCTGGGCGAGGGGCAGAGCTTCAAGTCGGATCTCCGCTTCGCCCGCTCCAGCGATGACGGCGGCAGCAACGTCGACAACGACGCCTTCGGCGCACT
>JBFKAF010000640.1:0-2262 GCA_041621735.1 Pseudomonas sp. | reverse complement strand
CCGCTCAATGAAGACCCGGGGCACCGGCGTAGTCGGCTACAACGTACAGGCGGCGGTCGATGCGAAGCACCACCTGATCGTGACCCACGAAGTAACGAACGATGGGGCTGATCGAGACCAACTGAGCTCCATGGCCAAGCAAGCGCGAGAGGCCATGGGTGTCGAGGAACTCTCGGCGGTCGCAGACAGAGGGTATTTCAAAGGCGAAGAAATCCTGGCGTGCCATGAGGCTGGAATCACCGTTTTCGTGCCCAAGGCGCTGACCTCGGGAGCGACAGCGGCGGGCCGCTTCGGCAAAGGTGACTTCATCTATGACGCAGCCAAGAACGAGTATCGATGCCCTGCTGGGCAAAGCCTGATCTGGCGGTACTCAAGCGTCGAGAAAGGGCTGAAGCTGCACCGCTACTGGAGTTCGCACTGCCAAGGATGTGCGTTGAAAGAGCACTGTACGCCTAGCTCAGAGCGCCGAGTGAGCCGCTGGGAGCATGACGCAGTGCTCGTGGCGATGCAGAGTCGCCTGGATCAAGCGCCCGAGATGATGCGGATCCGTCGCCAAACGGTTGAGCACCCGTTCGGCACGCTGAAGTCTTGGATGGGCGCCACCCACTTCCTCACCAAGACTCTCGACCGAGTGAGTACCGAGATGAGCCTGCATGTGCTCGCCTATAATCTCAAACTCGTGTTGAGCGTGTTGGGCAGCGGTGCCCTGATGGCAGTGATGAAGGCCTGAGGCCTGTTTTACGACTCTTACCGCCCTCCAGCAGGCGCGCCGAAGCCTAAAGTGCCATAGCAACCAGAATCACCGAATGCGCCTGATTGGGCCTCCGGCGGCCTCCTGGACGCTGAGAAAATCCCCCGGCAGTTGATTGCCATCGCTTGCTGCGTTTTTACACAGTCTGGGCCGGCTCCGGTCATTCGCGACCGGCTGCTCCTGCCGACTCCTGCCAGCCTCACATGGCAGATGTAGTGGTCTACTGATTGCTTCGGAATTTCCACCTGCCGAACCGGCGGCCGTTGCAGCTTCTGCTCGAACTGGGCAATAGATTGTTCATCTATCCCAGCGGCTCCTAGATTGGCTTTCACACGCTGGTAGGCCTCCCAAACTGTCAGTTTGGAAATGCTGTACGACTTTGCTGTGCTCATACCACTCCTCCCCGCCGAAACGGGTTGATGACATAAGCCAGCTGGGCAACGCCACCCCTTCGCTCCATTCTCATTACAAGAACTTCATCACTACTGCGAATGGCTCCGCCCCTCGGCCTTTGCATCGGTATTCTTCCTCGCGGTGGTAGCCGCTTGTCATTTCCCTTGGCATCAAAGGCGAGGTTCTCACGTTCCATATCAAAGCCTGTATTGAGCTCATGCCGCCTATACACCGACTGCCATCTGGACAGTAGACAGGTATCCTCCAGACTGGTCCTGAGGCTACTGGGCGACCTCAGTTTTGACAGCACTTGAATACTTAACGATGCGTCTTCGGACGGTTTGCTTTCGCTCATCTTCTCAATACTTACCTGACGCCGTTATCGGCGCCTTTTCCAACGGTCGCTCACCACCACGCCTTTTGAACGCAGCAGCACCGGGTGGTTTGGAGCCGGCTCCTGCAAGCAGACTCCGGGAGGCCTACTCCCATCTTTGATACAGCATCGCTGGCTTACGCCAGCGTTCGTAACACACCCCAGTACAAGATTTTCACCCGGTTGCGCGCACGGTTGAGGAAGACGAACAGCACCGGGTCGAACACCGCCACCTTGATGTCCAGTTCGACCAAGGCGGCCAGGCCGTCGATGGATTTTCGGAAGTCCACCGGCTTGGGGTACAGGTAGACTTTTTCGACTTTGGCGTCGGGACGCATCCCCCCGGTGTCAGGCTAGTTGTCGCCTGAGCTGATTTATCAAAACGATAGATCGGGGGCGTCAAAGAGAGCTGTAATGTCGAGCTATTCACCTGAGTGTTGCAGGCGTAGGTCTTGCGGATATGGCGGATCACCCGCACCTGCATCGGGATGATTTCCAGCTGCTCACTGGTTTCCTCGCCGATGGCCTGCTTGCGGCAACCGCATTCGCAGGTCAGTTTGTGCTCGGGCAGTTCGTGGATGACCTCGACGCGCGGTAGTTCGGCCGGTAGCGGCTTGCGCTTGCCGCGGCGCTTGGTCGGCGCGACGGCTTCTTCCTCAACCTCATCGGCAGGTGCTTTAGGCGCCGCTTCGGCCAGGCTTTCCGCTTCGTTGAACATGACCAGCTGCGGTGAATCCCCATCGCT
>JBFKAF010000639.1:0-2263 GCA_041621735.1 Pseudomonas sp. | reverse complement strand
TCCTCAGCCCTACCAGCACAACCGCTACTGCTGCGTGGTTCACGGCGTCGGCCTGGCCGACGAGTATCCGGCCCTGGCGCACAAGGGGGAGGACTGGGACAGCAGCGGTTACGACGGGGTGATCGAGGAAAACATGGTGCTCTGCGTCGAGAGTTATATCGGTGAGCGCGGCGGCAAGCAGGGCATCAAGCTCGAACAGCAGGTACTGATCACCCGCGATGGCTGCCAGGCGTTGTCGCAATACCCCTGGCAGGACGACTGGTTATGAAGGGGCGTACCAAATACGCGTCCTGAACCAGGCTCTATGCGCCGATAAACAATAGTTGGCGCGCGAGTCTGGCAGGCCGATCAATCGGCGTTAATGGCGGCAGGTCTGGTTTGTGTCAGGGCCTGCTCTTAGTGCGTTGCTTAGTTGCGCACATGGATGATCAAAAGTCATTAATTGCCTAAATAAAATGATTTGTGGCGAGCGCTTCGCTACCCGACCATCACTTATCTGTGCAATTCGGAGGAGCTGTTCTTTATTGGCGCTTGCGTCATTAAAACGCCGTTCGTTATTGGCACGACTACAAAAACAATACAGTGAGGACCCTTGCGTGAAAGACATTGCTGCCGATGCTTCAGTACCCCGGAATTTCAATATCCAAATACTGGGTTTGAACTTCCATCGGGTAATTTTCCCTGCGTCATTCTCTATCGTGCTGGCCCTGGTGTTGCTGGCCCTGAATGACCCCGCGGCCTTCGGTCAGGCCCTGGAAGGGGTCAAGGGCTGGATCCTGAAGAACTGCGACTGGTTCATCATGATCATGGGCAATCTGGCGGTGCTGTTCTGCGCCGGTTTGGCCCTGTCGCCGTTCGGCAAGATCCGCCTGGGCGGTAAAGATGCCCGGCCCGAGTTCAGTACCCTGTCCTGGTTTTCCATGCTGTTCGCCGCCGGAATGGGCGTCGGCCTGTTGTATTGGGGCGTGGCCGAGCCGGTGGCGCAATACACCGAGTGGTGGAAAACCCCGCTCAACGTCCCCAAGCAGACCCCCGAAGCGCTGCACGCGGCCATGGGCTCGACCATCTTTCACTGGGGCTTTCATCCCTGGGCGATTTACCTGACCAGTGCCTTGGTGGTGGGTTTCTTCGCCTACAACAAGGGCCTGCCGTTTTCCCTCAGTTCCGGCCTGCAGCCGCTGATCGGCAAGGCGCACAAGGGCCTGCCGGGGCAACTGGTGGATACCTTCACCGTGGTGCTGACGGTGTTCGGCCTGGCCACCTCCCTGGGGCTCGGCGCCATGCAGGCGACCGCCGGGATCTCGCATGTTCTGGGCATCCCCAACTCCTTCGGCTTGCAGTTGCTGTTCATCGTGGTGGTGACTGGCGTGGCGGGGTTCTCCCTGTGGCGCGGTATGGATGGCGGGGTCAAGCTACTCAGCAATATCAACATGCTGCTGGCGCTGGGCCTGTTCCTGCTGGTGGTCGCGGGCATTGGTGTCCTGAGCTTCTTCTCGGGGGTGCTGGACACCACTGTCGATTTCGTCGAGTTCTTCCTGCCGCTGGCCAACTGGGTCAACCGCCCGGATCAGGACTGGTTCCAGGGTTGGACGGTGTTCTACTGGGCCTGGTGGTGCACCTGGGGACCGCTGGTCGGGGTGTTCGTCGCCCGTGTTTCCCGGGGCCGCACGCTGCGGCAGATGGTCGGCGTGGTGATGGTGGTGCCGACCATAGTGGCGATTTTCTGGTTCAGCGCCTTCGGCGGTGGCGCCATTGCTCAGGTCATTGATGGCACGGGTGCCCTGGCAGCCGGTCTGGCGGACGTCAACATGGCGATCTTCCAGTTCCTCGAAGTGCTGCCGCTGGCGGCTATCAGCTCGGTGCTGGTGGTGGTCCTGCTGATCATCTTCATGGTCACCTCCATGGACTCCGGCGCCCTGGTGGTCGACAACCTGGCGGCAGGTGGCGATCCGGGTACTTCGCCGGTGCAGCGCGTGCTGTGGTTGGTGATGATTGCCCTGGTCACCATCACGCTGTTCGTGATTGGCGGTGATACGGCGCTCAAAGGCATTCAGGCTGGGGCCGTGGCCATGGGCTTGCCGTTCATGGCGCTGATGCTGTTCTTGATGATCGGCTTTCTCAAGGCGTTGAGCCAGAAGCCGCGCGGCTAAGCGGACTCGCCTCGACGCTGGCCGGTGCGCTTGCCGGTCACGCCCGTCGAAATTGTTGCCTGACCTTTGCCGGCCCACTCCTCAGGAAGTGGGTCGGCTTTTTTACGATACGC
>JBFKAF010000638.1:0-2264 GCA_041621735.1 Pseudomonas sp. | reverse complement strand
AGCGAGTCCTTGGCCAGCACCAGCAAGGTGCAGTCGCTGACGGCAAGGCAGCTGGCCGAGCGTCTTTCGCCATCGAGTACCGCCATTTCACCGAACGCGCGGCCCTTGTGCAGCTTGGCCAGTTCGACCTGTTCGCCGCTGGAGTTGGTCTTGCGCACCGACACCGCGCCGAAATGAATAATGCACATGAAGCTGCCTGCATCGCCTTCATTGCAGATGACCGCATCTGGCTTGAACTGGGTGATATTGAAATAGCTCGCCACGCCCAGCACCTCGCTCGGCGAAAGACTATTGAACAGGCCACAGTCCAGGAGCATGTCGCGGATTTCGTCGATCAAGTAAGAACTGTCTGGCATCGGTCTTCTGCTTGGCGATTAGAGGTTAGCGGATCCGAGTATGACCTCACTCAGTTGCTTCGGGCTTGCCGACGGTCACACATTAGTGGCTGTGAGCGCGCGCTGAGTAAGGCCACCGTTAGTTTAGCTTGAGTACCCTGAGTAGAAAGGCGTACTCCAAGGCCACATCCTTCAACGCCTGGTAGCGTCCACTCATGCCGCCATGGCCGGCGCCGAGGTCGGTTTTCAGTAGCAGCAGGTTGTCGTCGGTCTTGCTGGCACGCAGTTTGGCCACCCATTTGGCCGCCTCCCAGTACTGCACGCGGCTGTCGTTGTAGCCAGCGACAGCGAGCAGTGCCGGGTAGGCCTGGGCCTTGATGTTCTCGTAGGGCGCATAGCCCTTGATCCGCTGGTACACCTCGGGTTCATGCGGGTCGCCCCATTCGTCATACTCGGTCACGGTCAGGGGCAGCTCGGGGTTCTGCATGGTGTTGAGCACGTCGACGAATGGCACTTCGGCCACGGCCGCGGCGAACAGCTCAGGGCGCAGATTGAGCACCGCGCCGATCAGCAGGCCGCCGGCGCTACCGCCACTGATGGCCAGCTGGGTTGGCGTGGTGTAACCATTGGCGATCAGGTGCTCGGCGCAGGCGATAAAGTCGTGGAAACTGTTGCTCTTGTGCTGCAGTTTGCCGGCACGGTACCAGGCCTCGCCCAGTTCGCCACCGCCACGGACATGGGCGATGGCGAAGACGAAGCCGCGATCGAGCAGGCTCAGGCGAGCGTGGGAAAACCAGGGGTCCAGGCTTTCGCCGTAGGCGCCATAGCCATAGAGGTAAAGCGGCGCCGGGTGACCGAGCACCTCACGCTTGGCCACCAGGCTGATGGGCACCTGGGCGCCGTCCGCCGCCGTCGCCCATAGACGTTGACTGACGTAGGCATCGGCGTCGAACGGGCCCTCGACAGGGGTTTCCTTGAGCACCCGCTGTGCGCCGCTACTCAGGGTCAGTTGGCGGATCTGGGCTGGGCGGTTGAGCGCCTCATAGCGCAGGCGGATCTCTTTGCTGTCGAATTCCAGGCTGTCTTGCACGTACAGGCTGTAGGCAGCATCCGGAAGCTGCACCCGGTAGCTTGCTTGCCCGTGGGCACGCACCTCGATGATCGGCAGGCCGCCTTCGCGCAGGCTGAGGGTCAGCGCGCTGTCGTTCAGGCTGACGCCTTCGAGCATGACCTTGTCGTTATGGGCGAGCAGTTCGCCCCAGTGCTCGCGAGTCGGTGTCTGTTCAACGCCGCCGCTCTGCTTGACAGAGAACAGGGCGAAGTTGATCCCGCTTTGATTGCTGCGAATCAACCAGGCCCAGTCACCGTCGAGTTTGCCGTGGTCGACATAGTATTCGTGGCCTTCTTCGCGAGGCGCCAGGCAGCGGAAGGCGCCATTCGGCGTGTCGGCATCGAGCACCCAGACCTCGCTGGTGGTTTTGCTGCTCAGTAGCAGGACCAGTTGGCGTTCAGAGCTGGCGCGATAGCAGTTGAGGAAGAAGCGTCCGTCGACTTCATGGAATACCTGCTCGGCGGAGTCGGTGCCGAGACGGTGGCGATGCAGCATGTGGGGGCGATGGGTAGCGTCCAGCTCGCCGAAGAACAGCGTCTGACTGTCGTTGGCCCAGGTCATGCTGCCGTCACAATCGGTGAAGGGCAGCTGACTGACGCTGTCGCTGGCCAGTTCTTTGACGAACAGCTGATAGGTCTCGTCGCCACTGGTGTCCAGGCTGTAGGCCAGGCGCTGATGATCCGGGCTGATGCTAAAGGCACCCAGCGAGAGAAAACCGCCGCCCGCCAGCGCATTCGGGTCGAGGAGCAACTGTTCGGCGTGTTCATCGACGCTGAGCGAGCCATCGACCGGGCGCGGGCAACGGTAGTGCCGCGGGT
>JBFKAF010000637.1:0-2265 GCA_041621735.1 Pseudomonas sp. | reverse complement strand
CGTACTGGAACGAGGCGCTGCAGGTGAAGATCGGCTGGCCCTTCTGCACCGCCATCACCCGCCGCGTGCTGAAGCTGCCGCCGTCGCGCACCCGGTCGACCTGATACACCACCGGCAGCGTGGCATCGCCCGGACGCAGAAAATAGCCGTGCAGCGAGTGCACATGGCGATCGTCCTCGACCGTCTGGCTGGCGGCGGAGACGCACTGGCCAAGCACCTGTCCGCCGAACAGCTGACGGAAACCGAGATCCTGACTGACACCGCGAAACAGGTTCTCTTCGATGGCCTCAAGGCTCAACAAGGCCACCAATTCATCCAACACCTGACTCATGCATATTCTCCTGAAGCCGCTCTAGCTCGGCGGCAAGCGTAATTCGGGGTAGGCCGGCAGGGAGCACAGACGCTCATCCCATACGGCGCGACCAAGGGTGAAATGGTAAAGGCTTTGCCAGCGGCTGTCGGCTAATCCAAGCAATTCATGTACCGCGTCATCGAAATAGCAGCCGATACCGGTGGCCGATAGCCCCGCCGCCTCGGCTTCCAGATAAAGCAGCTGGCCGATCTGCCCACACTCCCAATACAGCCGCGGATAACGCCAGGCGCCTGCCGCCAGGGCACTGTCGAAACGGCTGAGCATGGCCAGGGCCACGCAGCCGTCGCTGGCGATATCCTGACTGCACGAGAGGAACTCGGCCAGACCGCGCGCATCGCCTTCGAGCAGACGATACAACGGCAGCTGGTCGTGTACGCGCTGCCAGAGAAAATCCTCGCGCAGCCCGCTCTGCGCCTGTCCATCGACCCGCGCCAACCAGTACAGCCCGGGCAGCAGCCCCTGCACCCGATGGACGAACAGCAGCAGATCGACCTGCGCCGGCTCGCCGCTCACCGCCAGGGGCACCGGCGAATTGGCCGGCATCAGCCGCTGCAACCAGGCGAACAGCAGATCGGCGTGAATACCCGTCTTGCCGTCCATGGCCTGCGCGCTGCGGCGTCGATGCAGCAAGGGCCGCAATGGCAAACCGGGATTGTCCGCCGGCGCGCGCCCCGCTTCCACCTGCCAGGGTTGCGCGGGCAACGCCGGGGCGCGACAGAGTGACTGCACCCCTGCCAACTCCGGCCAGTCACGGTACTGGCGCGACAGGCGATTGGGCATGCCAGACACCTCCAGAGCCGCCAAGCCTTGCAGCAGGCTGGCCGGCAGGGGGAATTCTGCCTCCTGCGGCGGACCGACCCACAGCAGACAATCGACATGCTCGGCCTCGTGAAAGCCGTCCCGGCCCAGGCCGAACACACCGTCCCACTGCGCCTCGGCTACGCCGCGCAGCAGGCGCACCTGCCAGCCCAAACTGCTGGCGGCGATGGCCAACGCGGCCAAGGCGTGACCGAGATCGTGCTGACAGTAGCGATAGGCACGCTCGCCGTATTTCCACGCCTCGCGCCAGGCAATGCTGGTCAGCGCCAGCAGGCAACCGCCCGCCGGCAGCGCCTGCGTCAGTTGTTTGGCCAATGACGGAGGCAACTCGGCGCGCACCTCCAGGGCGTGGGCATCCGACGTGTAATGCGTGAGCAGCGCGCCCTCTTCCAGGCTGCCGGCGGGTAGCAACAGGTAGGCCTCGGTGGGGTGCAGGTTGCCGGACGACGGGTTGACCCGCAGCGCCCAGCGGTTGCCGCCGGCCTCCTTCCAGGCCGACAACGCCAGGCTGTCATACAGCAGTTGCGAGACGCTGGCGCGGTTCAGCGGCGCCGGTTTGGCCAACGGCGCGGCAAACACTTCGTCGTATCCCGGCGATTCCTCCAGCGGTCGCTGCCACAGCTCGATCAGGCGCGCGCCGCTGTAGCGGCGAAACGCGGCCGGCTGGGTCGCCCAGTCGAGCTGTCCCGGCCCGGGGGCAAAGCGCTGCGGCTGATGCTTGCTCAGTTGGTGATAGGCATGCACCTGCTGTAACGGACTCATCGGCCCGCCTCCCAGTCGCTGCGGCGCAGGCGGTACAGCACATGACGACGCAGCCGGTGCCCCGCTGGCAGTGCCGGATGCTCGAAGTCCTCCGCCGGGTCGCGCTGCATGCCGATAGCCAGCATGACCTGCTGCGACGCCAGGTTATCCAGCGCGGTGAACGAGACGATCTGCTCCAGGCCCAGCCGGGTAAAGCCGCAGGCCAGGGCCGCACGCGCCGCCTCGCTGGCGAAGCCCTGGCGCCAGTGGGCACGGGCCAGACGCCAGGCGACCTCCACCGCCGGGCAGAACGGGGCGTCGAAGGCCACCGG
>JBFKAF010000636.1:0-2266 GCA_041621735.1 Pseudomonas sp. | reverse complement strand
CGGATGCGCTGACTGACCGCCGACTGGGTAATGTTCAGCTCGCGGCCGGCGGCGGTGAAACTCAGGGTGCGCGCGGCCACCTCGAAGGCCTCCAGCCAGAGCAAAGGCGGCAGGTCGTGGGTCAGCCCCGACCAATCCGCATGCTCGAGCAATGCTCCGCTGGCGCCGGCCGCAGCGGGCCGTAGGGAATCGCTCATGTCGATAGCTCCTTGAACAGGGACAGTGCGGCGAAGATAGCGCCGCATGACATAGTGCCACATGACAAAGCCAGGCATTAGCCTGGCTTGGCCTTAGAGCACGAATTGATCGTTTGTCAGCCACCCTGCCTGGCCTCACTCTTGACCTGCACCCGACAAGAGCCGCACACCCCACTTCCCGGACGGCCGAGCTCCATTACCACGCGCTGCGCTTTAGCGGAGAGACCCGATGACTGACTGCCTCACCCCCCCAACCGCCACCGCCGCTAGCCTGAGCAGCTCAGTCGACATGAAAGAATATGGCGCCTACGCCAATTCACTGCCGATCGTCGCCGCCCACTGCGCAGACGACTGCATCCACGTCGACTGGCAGGTGCTGGATACCCGCGAAAGTGCCGCATTTCCGCTGCTGTGGCTGCGCGACCATTGCGCCTGCGACGCCTGCCGACACCCGCAGACTTACGAGCGCACCCAGTTCATCATCGACCTCGATCCCAGCTGCCTGGAAGAGGCCCCGGCCATCAACGTCGAGGGCGGACACCTGGCGCTGACCTGGAGCGACGGCCACGTCAGCCGCTTCGATGCCGGCTGGCTGTATCGCCTGCGCCCGCAGCAGCAGGCCTGGCAGCCGAATATCGTGCCGGCGAATCAGGCCTGGGCGGAGCACTTCATCCCCCATCGCAGCGACTTCACCGACTACATGGCCGCTGGCAGCGCGCGCCTGGCCTGGCTGCATGCGCTGTGCCGCGACGGCTTCGCAATCTTGCAGAACGGCCCCAGCGAGGGCGGCGAAATCGACCAGGTAGCCGCCACCATCGGCCCGATCCGCGCCAGTAACTTCGGTGGTCGCTTCGAGGTGTTCAGCAAGCCCAAGCCGAATAACGCCGCCTACACCTCGCTGGGCCTTGAGCTGCATACCGACCTGACCAACTGGAAGAATCCACCGGATATCCAGATGCTCTACTGCCTGGCCAACGATGCCCAGGGTGGCGAATCGATCTTCGCCGACGGCGTCGCCGTGGCCGAGGCCCTGCGCGAGCAGGATCCGCAGGCCTTCCGCCTGCTCGCCGAAACCACCATCGACTGCCGCTTCGCCGACGAGGACGTCGACCTGGTGGTGCGCGCCACGGTGATTCATCTCGACGAACACGATCAGGTCATCGAGGTGCGTTTCAACAACTGGCTGCGTGACAGCCTGCGCCTGCCGACCGCGCAGATCATGCCCTGGTACCGCGCCTACCTGGCCTTCTGGAAGATTCTGCGCTCGCCGCGTTACCGCCTCGACCTGCGCCTGGCCGCCGGCGAGATGGTCGCCTTCGACAATCGCCGGGTCATGCACGGGCGCAAGAGTTTCGATCCGCAAACCGGGCGGCGCCACCTGCAAGGCTGCTACGTCGATTACGACATGGTCGAATCAGCCTTGAGGGTCACCGCCCGCCAGACCGCTGGCGCGGCGAGCTGACGGCAACGCCCGGCAAGCCGCTTGGCGGAAAAAGGACGGCTCCTGCGTCGTCCCTTGATCGGCCCCAGGCGCAAGGCTTCGCGGCCCAGGCCGCTCCCACAGACCGAGCTAACCCTGGCAGCGGCCTGGGCCGCGAAAACCCATGCGCCGCCTCAGGCCCGACCCACTTCGCCGCTTTCCAGCTTGCGCCACAGCAGGCGCACCGCTGCCTTGCGCACCAGGGCGCAGCGGTACAGGCGAATCTCCAGTGGCACCTGCCAGGGCTCGCCGCCACACACCGCCAACTCGCCGCGGGCCAGCTCCATGGTCACGCTCAGGCGCGGCACCCAGGCCACGCCCATGCCTTGCAGGGCCATGCTCTTGAGGCTGTCGGCCATCGCCGTTTCATACACCGTGCTGGAGCGCAGGGCGCGCTGACGCAGCAGCAGATTCACCGAACGACCGAGAAAGGCCCCCGCCGTATAGGCCAGCAGCGGCACGCTGTGGCCGCTGTCGAGGTCGAACAGCGGCTGCCCCGCCGCGTCCACCGCGCACACCGGCAGCATCGAGGTCAGGCCCAGGTGCAGCGAGGGGAAGATTTCCGGGTCCATCTGCAAGGCGGCGTCCG
>JBFKAF010000635.1:0-2267 GCA_041621735.1 Pseudomonas sp. | reverse complement strand
GCGCCGGCCAGCAGCAGGGAGCCGATAGCTGGACCCGGTGGGTCTGTGACAGTCAGGCAGAAGTGCTCTGGCGCTTCGCCGACAGCGCCAAGGAGCAGGTCGAGGTACGCTTGGCGGCTGACGATAGGATCTACCGCTTGCAACAGCAGCCTTCTGCTTCCGGCGCGTTATACAGCGACGGGCGCCTGACCTTCCACAGCAAGGGCGCGCGAGGGCTGGTGTACTGGACGGCCAGCGACGACTTGATCGGTCGCGGCTGCAAGGCGCCATAAGCGGCGATGCATTGTTTTACTCCTTCGCCCCAGGGCGTGGGACGAGAGGGGACACGTTAGCCGTATCCCCAAAAACTTGAACACGGTCTGTCTCTGCGGCAGGCTTGTACGATTAATGAGCCCCACCGGGAGAAAGAACACCATGGCACTTATCAGCATGCGCCAGATGCTCGACCACGCCGCCGAATTCGGCTACGGCGTGCCGGCCTTCAACGTCAACAACCTTGAGCAGATGCGCGCCATCATGGAAGCGGCCGACAAGACCGATTCCCCGGTGATAGTCCAGGCCTCCGCCGGTGCGCGCAAATACGCCGGCGCGCCGTTTCTGCGTCACCTGATTCTCGCTGCCATCGAAGAGTTCCCGCATATCCCGGTGTGCATGCACCAGGATCACGGCACCAGCCCGGACGTCTGCCAGCGCTCGATTCAACTGGGCTTCAGCTCGGTAATGATGGACGGCTCGCTGAAGGAAGACGGCAAGACCCCGGCTGACTACGACTACAACGTCGCCGTGACCCAGCAGACCGTGGCGTTTGCCCACGCCTGCGGCGTGTCGGTGGAAGGCGAACTGGGTTGCCTGGGCAGCCTGGAAACCGGTATGGCCGGCGAGGAAGACGGCGTTGGCGCCGAAGGCGTGCTCGATCACAGCCAGATGCTCACCGACCCGGAAGAGGCCGCCGACTTCGTCAAGCGCACCCAGGTCGATGCCCTGGCCATCGCCATCGGCACCAGCCACGGTGCCTACAAGTTCACCAAGCCGCCGACCGGCGACATCCTCGCCATCGACCGCATCAAGGAAATCCACAAGCGCATCCCCAATACCCACCTGGTGATGCACGGCTCCAGCAGCGTGCCGCAGGAATGGCTGGCGATCATCAACCAGTACGGCGGCGACATCAAAGAGACCTACGGCGTGCCGGTCGAAGAAATCGTCGAAGGCATCAAGCACGGCGTGCGCAAGGTCAACATCGACACCGACCTGCGCCTGGCGTCCACCGGTGCCATGCGTCGCCTGATGGCCAGCAACCCGAGCGAGTTCGATCCGCGTAAGTTCTTCGGCGCCACCGTGACGGCCATGCGCGACATCTGCATCGCCCGCTACGAAGCCTTCGGCACCGCCGGCAACGCCTCGAAGATCAAGCCGATCTCCCTGGAAGGCATGTTCCAGCGCTACGCCAAGGGCGAGCTGGCCGCCAAGGTCAACTAAGCCCGTCGCTGCAACAAAATAAGCCCGCGCTATTGAGCGGGCTTTTTTGTGCTCTACTGCTGCGCCCATTCGGGCGGGCATTCTCTCTGACGGTTGTGGCAACCCGTGAAATGACAGGGGCGGAGTGTGGGAGCGGGTAGCCAGCGGCCTGCTTGGCTTCCGTCTGTGCACGTTTCACAGGTCAGTGCGTAATTAGTGGCGATTAGCTAAAAATTGATATTAATGTGACTTATTTTTTTTAGTTGCGTCTTTTAATGACTGGAATGCTGATTTCGTTGTGGATCAGCATGTCCAGAAAATCGCTGCATTTGATGTCGCTACCTTTATGGATAAATGCACCTAGAGCATGACTGGGTCGGGTAATCGCTTATCAGAATGCGCAAGTGGCTGTTCAACATGAGTCGAGGTTATTAATGAGAAAGCTTTCCATTTTTATCGCTGTTGGAGTTGCCGTTGCTACACTCGCCGGTTGTGCGAGTCAGCCGAGTACCGCTGACCTGATGCGCGCCCATGCCGATGAGGCGCAGGCCCGAGTTGACCTCAGGCAGCAATTTGCCGATGACTGGGACCGCGGTACAGACCTGGTTCGGTCTGGCGAGAAGCGCATCAAAAAAGGTGAGAAGCAGATTAACGCCGCTGAAAGGGATCTGGCCGATGGCCAGCAGCAAATTGCTCAAGGTAACCGCGAAATCGCCGAAGGCCACCAGCTTTTGCAGGAAAGCGAACGGCTATTTCGCGAGAAATTCCCGAATCTTGAGCTCAAAGCCGTTAACTGATCGAGCCACTTG
>JBFKAF010000634.1:0-2273 GCA_041621735.1 Pseudomonas sp. | reverse complement strand
GCCGGCTGGCCCTTGAGGCGCCAGTAGGCCTTGGCCATCTTCACCGCGGTGTCGGCGCACTCGGAGCCGGAGCCGGTGAAGAACACATGGTTGAGCTCACCCGGCATCAGGTCGGCGATCTGCTCGGCCAGCTGGAAGGACAGCGGGTGGCCGTACTGGAAGCCCGGTGAGTAATCGAGAGTACCGAGCTGCCTGGCCACCGCCTCCTGGATTTCCTTGCGCGAATGACCGGCACCGCAGGTCCACAGGCCGGACAGGCTGTCGTAGACCTTGCGCCCGCTCTCGTCGGTCAGCCAGCTGCCTTCGGCGCCGACGATAAAGCGCGGATCGCGCTGAAAGTTGCGGTTGGCGGTGAAGGGCATCCAGTGCGCATCCAGCTTGAGCTGGCTGGCCAGTGGCACGGTGGCGGTCTGCTGCATGTTCATGGGGCGGCCTCGCATCAAGGACAGGGCATGTGGGAGAGTTGCCAACTAAGGTGCCACGGGCATAAAGTCAGAAAAATCCAACTCTTCCAACCTTCAGTTAACTGGCTACTAAACTAATGAGCGCACGCCGCCCCGCCCCGCTGGCTCAGGTCAGCGACTTCGATATCCGCCTGTTGAAGCTGTTTCGCAGCGTCGCCGAATGCGGCGGTTTCTCCGCCGCCGAGAGCGTGCTGGGCATCGGCCGCTCGGCGATCAGCCAGCAGATGAGTGACCTCGAGCAGCGCCTGGGTCTGCGCCTGTGCCAGCGCGGTCGCGCCGGCTTCGCCCTGACCGAGGAGGGCCGCGAGGTGTACCAGTCGACCCAGCAACTGCTGGCCGCGCTGGAGAGCTTTCGCACCGAGGTCAACGGCCTCCATCAGCACCTGCGCGGCGAGCTGAACATCGGCCTCACCGACAACCTGGTGACGGTGCCGCACATGCGCATCACCAACGCCCTGGCGTTGCTCAAGGAGCGCGGCCCGGAGGTGCGCATCCACATCCGCATGACCCCGCCGAGCGAGGTCGAGCAAGGCGTGCTCGACGGCCGCCTGCATGTCGGCGTGGTGCCGCAGGCCGGCGCCCTGTCCGGGCTGGACTACCAGACCCTGTACGACGAACGCTCGCTGCTGTATTGCGCGGTCGGTCACCCGCTGTTCTATGTCGACGACCAGCAACTGGAGGATGAGCGGCTGAATGCCCAGGACGCCATCGCGCCGACCTTCCGCCTGCCGCCGGAGGTGCAGAGCCACTATCAGCAGCTCAATTGCACGGCCAGCGCCTCGGACCGCGAGGGCATGGCCTTCCTGATTCTCACCGGGCGCTACATCGGCTACCTGCCGGACCATTACGCCGCCGCCTGGGTGCAGCAGGGCCGCCTGCGCGCGCTGAAACCGGGTACGCGCTTCCACGACCTCAGCCTGGCGGCGGTAACGCGCAAGGGCCGCCGTGCGCATCTGGTGCTGGAGAGTTTTCTCGAGGCGCTGGCCGCCACCGCCTGACGCCCCCACGCGATGAACAACCTACTAAGAGATCACACCTAGCCACTGCAGTAGCGCCGCGCCAGGCGACGCTCATGCCAGCGCCGTAGCGGATCGCGCAGGGTGTCGTAGGCCCAGTTATAGAGGTAGGTGTAAGGCAGGAAGAACAGCAGCAAGCCGATGTCCATCAGCAGCGCGGCGAGCAAACCGATGTCCAGCCACCAGGCGGCAAACGGCACGCAGATGACGACCAGCCCGCCTTCGAACAGCATGGCGTGGGTCAGCCGCACCGGCACGCTCAGGCCGATACCCCAGCGCCGCCGCAGCTGATCGAACGCCCGGTTGAACAGTACGTTCCAGATCAAGGCGAATAGGCAGGTGGCGACTGTCACCACGCCCATTGCCTGCCACTCGGTGGCCATTGCCCAGGCCAGCAGCGGGGTGCTGAGCATAATGGCGAGGACTTCAAAGCCCAGCGCTTGAAAGATCCGCTCGCGCAATGACTTGTCGGTTTGCATGCTTGCCCCTGTCGGTCTGCCGGTTGATGAGTTGCCATGATCACCGCGCCTATAGATACTTCAAAGTTAATAACCATCGACAAAGGCGATAGTTGATGCCCTCCTCCGACGCCTTGCAGGCCTTTGTCCAGGCCGCGTCCTACGGCTCTTTCTCGGCTGCGGCGCGCAAACTGGGCAAGAGCCAGTCGACCATCAGCGCGGCGATCGCCAACCTGGAAGCCGACCTGGGCCTGATTCTGTTCGACCGCAGCAGCCGCAAGCCAAGCCTGACCGAGCACGGCCGGGTGATGCTGCGCAGCGCCGAAGTGGTGCTC
>JBFKAF010000633.1:0-2275 GCA_041621735.1 Pseudomonas sp. | reverse complement strand
TCGCGCACCGCATTGGCCAGCGCCAGGCTCGGTGTGGCCAGCGCCGTGGGGTCGAGGTGGCGTGGCCGGGCGACGCCGCTCTGCTCGGGACGATCCGCCAGCAGCCAGTTACAGAAGCGCGCCATCAGACCGGTGCTCGGCAGCATCAGCAGGCAACGCAGAGAGTTGTAGAGCACGTGGAAGGCGATCACCAGCTCCGCCGGGCGCCACTCCAGGCTGTCCAGCCAGCTCACCAGCGGGTTGAGCAGGGGAATCACCAGAACCAGGCCGATCAGCTTGTACAGCAGGCTTCCGAGCGCCACCCGCCGGCCGGCCTGGGTCTGCAGGCTGCTGGTGAGAAAGGCCAGGATGCCGCTGCCGATATTGGCGCCGATCACCAGGCCGATGGCCACCGGCAGGCTGATCAGCCCGGCGCCGGTCAAGGTTGCGGTGAGCAGTACGGCGGCCAGGCTGGAGTAGGAAATCAGGGCGAACAAGGCGCCGACCAGGGCGTCCAGCAGCAGGTCGCCGGTCAGCGAGGCGAACAGCACCCTGATCCCCTGCTCCTGGGTAATCGGCGTGGCGGCGGCGACGATCAGCTCCAGGGCCAGGAGCATCAGGCCCAGGCCGATTGCCACGCGACCGAGCTGGCCGGCGCGGGTCTGCTTGCGCGAGAGGAAGAAGATCACGCCGAGGAAGATCAGCAGCGGCGACAGCCAGCTCAGATCGAAGGTCAGCACTCGCGCCATCAGCGCCGTGCCGACGTCGGCGCCGAGCATGATTGCCAAGGCCGGGGTCAACGCCATCAAGCCCTGGCTGACGAAGGAGGTGACCAGCAGCGCGGTGGCGTTGCTGCTCTGCACCAGGGCGGTCACGCCGATCCCGGCGACAAAGGCCATGGGCCGCTTGCTGACGTTGTGGCTGAGCACCTTGCGCAGGTGCGAGCCGTACACGCGCAGGATGCCGGTCCGCACGATATGGGTGCCCCAGATCAGCAGGGCAATGGACGAGAGTAGATTGAGCAGGGTCAGCATCGCGCATCTCCCTGACGCGGGTTGCCCAAACGAGGACAACAACTGGGTGCGACGCCTAGGGTTCGACGGTGAATCCGCAGATTAGGTGTCGCCGATAAGTGAATGGCCTGGTTAGATATTTTTTTACCAAGCCTACCTTTATCTTTAGTCGTCAAATGACATTGGCGCCAGCCGCACCAGCACAGTTAATCGCGCCGGCAAGGGTTAGACGGGCAACTGTTCGGCCAGTTCCAACAGGCTGGTGACCTGCCTATCCGGCTCGATGCCCCAGGGGTCGAACACGCTCGTCGCGCCACGTTTGATCCAGGCGCTGTGCAAACCGGCATGGGCGGCGCCGAGCACGTCGAAAGGGTTGCTGGAGACCAGCCAGGTCTCGTCTGCCGGACTTTTCGTGCAGTCCAGCAGGTGCTGGTAGACCAGCAGCGCCGGCTTGAAGCTGCGCACATCTTCGACACTGACGATCTCGCGAAAGAAGTCCAGCAAGCCGGCCTGTGCCAGCAAGGCGCGCACGGCGCTGCGGTTGCCGTTGGAAAAGGCGTACAGCTGCACGCCCTGCGCCTGCAACTGGGCCAGTCCGGCGGCGCTGTCGGCGAATGCCGGTAAGTGTGCCCAGGCGTCGAGCAGAGGCTGCTGGGCCTGCGCATCGAGGGGCGTCTGCTCGGCCGCGCAGGTGTAAGCCAGGGCCTCGCGCGTGCACTGGGCAAAATCCACATAGGCGCCCATCAGGCCGCGGCGGAAGCTGTACTCCAGCTGCTTGTCGCGCCAGCGCTGGTAAAAAACCTCGGCCTTCGGGCCCACGCATTGGCGCAGTTGGCGGGTCACATCGCTGGGGTCGATCAAGGTGCCGTACACATCGAATGCCAGGGTAAGAGACATGGGGTTTGCTCGGCGGAGATGGACTTGCATGATGGCAGAGACAGGCCCATCGAACAGCAGGACCTTGGTCGCAGCAGGCCAGCTGCCGACTGGCGACACCGGTTGTCGCGGCATGCCGTCAGGCTGGTCGAACTGGTAACCTTGGCCGACTGAACGGATGCGACCCTGCCCATGCTGACTCTCTACCACGCCCCTGATCTGGAAACCCTCGGCGAACTGGCCACCAGCCTGCTCGGCCAGCCGCAGCGCGAGCCCTTCGCCCCGGCGCTGGTGGTGGTGCCGAGCCAGGGCATCGGCCGCTGGCTGACCCTGGAGTTGGCGCGCAAGCAGGGCATCGCCATGCAGCTGGAGGTGCAACTGCCGGCCAAGTTCGTCTGGGACCTGTC
>JBFKAF010000632.1:0-2283 GCA_041621735.1 Pseudomonas sp. | reverse complement strand
TTCCTGGGCGCTGTGCGGGTCGACGAAGGGCGCGAACAGGTACTCGAAGAACAATACGCCGAGCGCGGCCATGCTGAACGGCTTGATCAGCCAGTTGATCGCCAGGGTCATCAGCAATCCGCGCGGCTCGCGACCGACTGCTTTGATTGAGGCGAAATCGATCTGCACCATCATCGGAAAGATCATCACCCAGATCAGCAGGGCGACCGGCAAGTTGACGCTGGCCAGTTGCAGGGCCGCGAGGGCTTCGAATAGGCCCGGCAGTGCGCTGCCGAGTGCTACGCCAGCGACGATGCACAGTCCGACCCAGAGGCTCAGATAGCGCTCGAACGGGCCCAGTGGACTGCTTTGCGCGAGAGCGGCGGCGGTCATGGGGTGTTGGCTCCGATCTGGTTGAGGGCGGTGCGCAAGCGGTCGTCGTCCATGTCGTCCAGAGGCAGGTTGAGCAACTGCTCTATTCGTGCCTCCAGTTGTGCGTACGCCTTGGCGAAAGCGGCATGAGTTTCCGTTGCATTACCTGTCACATGGGCTGGGTCGGGAATACCCCAATGGGCTTTCAGGGCTTTGCCGCTGAATAGCGGGCAGGCTTCGCCGGCGGCGTTATCGCACACGGTGATCACCATGTCGAAAGTCACCTCGTCGAGGCTGTCCCAGGACTTGCTGCTATAGCCCTCGCTGGGCACCCCGTGCTCCCGGAGGATTGCCAGGGCGCCGGGATTGACTTGGCCGGTCGGTTGGCTGCCCGCGCTCCAGGCCCGCAGGCGGCCGTCTCCCAGGTGGTTGATCAACGCTTCGCCGATGATTGAGCGGCAGGAATTGCCGGTGCAGAGGACAAGGATATTGCGCATGACTGGTTCCGTGGGCTGAGGTGTGGATGACGGACTGTCGCCAGTGGTTTAGCAGCAGCCGGAGCCGGGCGCACAACTGGCTGGTTTACGAGCTTCGGTTACCCGCGGTTTTTCCTCCGAGGGTGTGCAGCAAGCGTTATCAGGGGCGCTGGCTTCGCTGTGATTGAAAGTGGGGATGGCGTTCAGTGAGTGGAACTGCTCCCAGGGAATGCCGGCCGGGTCGACGGTCCAGTACTTGTCCGATTCCATGTAGCAGCAGGCGCCGCTTTCCTCGGTCACCGGTGCGCCGGCAGCCTTGGCGCGTCTCTCCAGCTCGGCCAGCTCAAGGGCGTCTTCCGCCTGTATGCCCAGGTGATCCAGGCCGACCTTGCCCGAACGGGTGGAGATGGCGAAGTTGACACGCGGATCGTCCAGCATCCACTTGGCATAGTCGGCGTGCAATACGCTGGGCTCGGCGCCGAACAGGTTGGAATAGAAGGCTACCGATTGTTCGAGGTGGATGACGCCGAGATGGATATGCATACGTTTCATGGGCTCTCCTTATACGTCTATACGGATAGGCAGATATATGGCTTCTTGAAAATGCTTCAGGCACAGCAAGGCGCATCTTCCTGAGCGTCGTTAGAAACGGCGGCAGCCGCAAAACGCGGGTCGCGCGCGCAGGCACTCAGGGTTTCACGCAGGATGTTACCGGCCCATTCAGGCAGGTAAGGATTGATCTGGTAATACACCCATTGACCCTGGCGGCGATCCAGCAGAATGCCGGCGCTGCGTAGTTGCGCCAAATGGCGTGAAATCTTGGGTTGCGACAACTCGAGGGCACTGGTGAGTTCGCAGACGCAACGTTCGCCCTGTTGGTCGATTAGCGCCAGGCAACGCAGGCGGGTTTCGTCGGAAAGCGCTTTGAACAGGCGAACGGGCGTGAGCATGGCGGTGTCTCGTTTAAATATATGGCTAAGCGTATGTTTGAATGCTGCGTAAGGCAAGCGATGCTTAGTGCGAAATGATGCGAGGGCTTGGTCGTGTCGCAGAGGTCCTGCTTTGCGGGGCAGCTAAAGCGGTCGGAAAGGCGCGGCGGCTATGAGCAGTGCGAAGACCAGGAAGACCAGGTAGGGCAGTTGTGGACTCCATCGTCCAGGGCAATGAGTGCGGCCTGGCTGGGTGCGTGGACGAGGGATTGCCGGGCGATTTTTTGGCGGGATGGACGGGCGTGCTGGCTGATACAGCGCCCGCTATTTGTCCGGGGCAGGCGGTTTTACGCCGCTAAGTGCTTGAGGCGGTTGTAAGTTCAAAACAAGCCGGTACAATGGCGCGGCTCGCCACTGGCGGGCAGCGTTATGGTGGTCCTGCCGGTCCCCTCGCAACGATCAGCCGTGAACCCGGTCAGGCCTGGAAGGGAGCAGCCGCAGCGGTGACATTGTGTGCCGGGGTGTGG
>JBFKAF010000631.1:0-2289 GCA_041621735.1 Pseudomonas sp. | reverse complement strand
GCTGGTGACCCGCGCGTCGCGGTTGATCCCGCCGACACTGAAACTCAAGCGGTCGCCCAGTTTCAGTTGCAGGCTCGTGGCCAGCCCGGATTCCACCGAGACGCCCGGCATTTCGCTGGCATGGGCGCTGCTCCACCAGGTGCCGGCGCTCAGCGGGTTGTCGCGCGGCAGTTCAGCGGCCCAGGTCAGGCTGAGGTCGCGCTGGATCGCGCGCTCGCCCTGGGAATCCTTGTTGACGATTTGCCGTACCGGCTCGCCGTTGATCATCACCAGGCGACCTGGCACCACCGGATAGAGTGGTGCCGGCACAGGCGAAAGCTGGGCCAGGCGCTCGGCGAACGCGTCTTTATCGGCCGGCAGTATGTTCAGGGCGAAATGGTTGGGCGCTTGCTCAGGTAATTGCGCTTGCCAGTTGTCGAGCAACTCGCCGCGCAGCAGGGCGATCATCGCCATGGCCAGCAGAATCAGGCCGAATGCCAGGGATTGCCCGGCTGCGGCCAGCGGATGACGCAACAGTTGGCCCAGGCCCAGGCGCCACGGTAGTGCTGCGCGCGCCAGTAGGCGGCGCAAGCCCTGCAGGGCGAACAACAGCGCAGCGCCCAGTAACAAGGCAGCCAGGAGGCCACCGCCGAGCAGGGTGACGGTCAGTTGCAGGTCAAGACTCAGGCGCCACATGATCAGCCCCAGCGCCAGCAGCGCGGCGCCATACACCAGCCAGGAGCTGGGCGGCACCGGCAGCAGATCGCGCCGCAGCACGCGCAGCGGCGGTACCCGGCCAAGGGCGGCCAGGGGCGGCAGGGCGAACCCCGCGAGGGCGACCAGGCCGGTGGCGATGCCGGCCAGCGCTGGGGTCAAGCTGCCCGGTGGTAGCTCGGCGGGCAGCAAACCCCGTAACAGGTAGAACAACAGGCTTTGCCCGAGCCAGCCCAGCAGGGCGCCGACCAGGCTGGCACTCAGGCCCAGCAACGCCAGTTGCAGGCTGAACAGACTCAGCGCCTGACGGCGCGACAGCCCCAGGCAACGCAGCAGCGCGCTGGCATCGAAGCGCTTGGCGGCGAAGCGCGCGGCGCAGAGCGCCACGGCGACACCGGCGAGAAGCACGGCGGCGAGACTGGCCAGGTTCAAGTAGCGTTCGGCGCGGCCCAGGGCGTTGCCGACTTGTCGGTTGCCGTCGCGGGCATCTTCGAGGCGCTGGTGGGCCTCGAGAGTTGGGCTGATAGCCTCCCGGTAGGCCTGCAGCGCTTCGGGCGTACCGCGCCAGAGTTCGCGGTACTTGACTCGGCTACCGGGCTGGACCACGCCGGTCGCGGGCAGGTCTTCCAGGCGCATCAGCACTCGCGGGGTAAAGCTGTAGAAATCACCGGCGCGATCCGGCTCGTAGGTCAGCACGCGACTCAGGCGCAAGGTCTTGGCGCCGACCTCAATGCTGTCGCCCACCTTGAGGTTCAGTGCGGCAAACACCCGTGCCTCGGCCCAGGCCTCGCCGGGTTGCGGGCCAGGACCCGGTTGCTCGGCTGCATAAGGCGCCGCGGCACTCTTCAGTTGCCCGCGCAATGGGTAGGCGCTGTCGGTCGCCTTGACGCTGGCCAACTGGATGCCGGCGTCGCTGGCGATCACGCTGGAAAACTCGACGGTCTGAGCGTGCTCAAGGCCCAGTCGCTGGCCGTTGCCAATCTGCTGTTCGGCGGCTGGCGAGCTGCCGCTGAGCAGCAGGTCGGCGGCGAGAAACTCGGAGGCACGCAGCAACATGCCGTCGCTCAGACGTGCACTGAAGTAGCCGATCGAAGTACTGGCCGCGACGGCGATCAACAGGGCAAAGAACAGCACCCGTAGCTCACCGGCACGTGCCTCGCGCCACAGTTGGCGGCTCGCCAGCGAGAGCAGTCGAGTGAAGGGCAGGCGGCTCATCAGGGTTCGACCCGATCGATCAGGCGGCCGCCTTCGAGGCGGATCAGGCGTTGGCAACGGTGCGCCAGGCGCTCGTCGTGACTGACCAGCACCAGCGTCGCGCCACGTTCCTGGTTCAGTTCGAATAACAGGTCGCTGATGCGCTCGCCGGTGTGGCTGTCGAGATTGCCGGTGGGCTCGTCGGCGAACAGCACATCGGGCTCGGCGGCGAAGGCGCGGGCTATGGCCACGCGTTGCTGCTCGCCACCGGACAGTTGGCGCGGGTAATGGGTCAGGCGCTGGCCGAGTCCGACCCGCTCCAGCAGGACGCGAGCGCGCTCGCGGGCATCGGCATGGCCTTCCAGTTCCAGCGGCAACATGACGTTTTCCAGGGCGTTGAGG
>JBFKAF010000630.1:0-2295 GCA_041621735.1 Pseudomonas sp. | reverse complement strand
TGTCGTGACATTAGTGCTCGCGGGGCGGCAGCTCTTCGGAGAACAGATCGTCTTCCAGATTGTCGCCGGGGATGGCGTGTTCTTCCGAGGCCCAGGCGCCCAGGTCGATCAACTTGCAGCGCTCCGAGCAGAAGGGCCGGTTTGGGCTTTGCGTGCCCCATTCAACAGGTGCGCCGCACGTTGGGCAGGCTACGGTAGTCGGGGTGCTCATGGTTGGCCTCCACGTAGGGTCAGGTAGAAGTGGTGCAGGCGTTCGACCTCGGTCTGCAGCCAGGGCAGGTCGCGGTCATTGACCAGCACATCGTCGGCATGGCGCAAGCGCTCCTCGCGGCTGGCTTGTGCCTTGAGAATCGCCTGCACCTGCTCGGCCGAGGTTTGGTCGCGCCGCATGGTGCGTTGTACTTGCAGCTGTTCGGGGGCGTCGACCACCAGCACGCGCTGGGTCAGTTTGTGTTGGCCGGACTCGATCAGCAGTGGCGACACCAAAATGGCGTAGGGCGACTCCGCGCGGGCCAGGTACTGCATGATTTCCTGGCCAATCAGCGGGTGCAGCAGGGCTTCCAGCCAGCGGCGCTCGTCGGCCTCGGCAAACACCCGCGCCCGCAGCGCCGCACGATCCAGTTGACCATCGGCTTGCAGCACCTCGCGGCCAAAGTGCTCGACGATTTTCGCCAGCGCCGGCCGCCCGGGCTCGACCACCCAGCGTGCCGCGTGGTCGGCATCGACCAGATGCACGCCCTGTTCGACGAAGTGCTGCGCGACAGCGCTCTTGCCACTGCCAATGCCGCCCGTCAGGCCAAGAATCCAGGGTTTGATCACGGCGATGGGTTTCCTCGGGTATTCCAAAGGCTAGGTCCAATAGTGTGTTGCATGGCACGACCCACCACCACCTCCTGCGTCAAGTAGATCCGTAGGGTGTAGGCGCCTGGCACAAGGCTATTGGCTGTTACCCGGTCAGTTGCGCCGTAACCCACCATGCTCAGTACGCCGGCCGCCACCTGGTGGGTTACGCGGCGCGCCAATGATGCAGTTGATTTTCAGCGCTATGACTTGCGCCGCTAACCCACCCTACACAAGCTGCGGCCAACACATGACTGAGACATAGCCATTCCAAGGCCCGGAGCGTCGCACCACTGTGAGTGGTTGCCGGTCCGGGCCTATTTAAAACCTGCGATCTGCAGGTAAGTCCCGGTTATTTGATCACCCCAGAGCAAAGCAATCCAGCCGGCTATCGCCAGATAGGGGCCAAAGGGGATCGGCGTGCTGGTTTCTGCGTTGCGCAGGCGCAGCATGATCAGCCCGAGAATGGCGCCAACCAGCGACGACAAGAGGATGGTCAGCGGCAGCACCTGCCAGCCACCCCAGGCGCCGAGCATGGCTAAAAGCTTGAAGTCGCCATAGCCCATGCCTTCCTTGCCGGTCACCAGCTTGAATAGCCAGTACACCGACCACAGGCTCAGGTAACCGGCCACTGCGCCCCAGACTGCATCCCCCAGGCTGGCGTACAGCCCGAAGTAATTGGCGATCAGCCCGAGCCACAACAGCGGCAACACCAGCGCATCCGGCAGCAACTGGTGATCGGCGTCGATCAGGCTCATCGCCAGCAAGCCCCAGGTCAGCAGCAGCATGCCAGCGGTTTGCCAGGTAAAACCGAAGTGCCAGGCGACATAAGCCGACAGCAGGCCGCAGGCCAGTTCGACCAAGGGGTAGCGCTTGCTGATCGGGGTCTTGCAGCTGGAGCATTTGCCGCGCAGGGCCAGAAAGCTCAGCAGCGGGATATTCTCCCAGGGGCGGATTTCATGGCCGCACTGCGGGCACTGCGAGTTGGGCAGAATCAGGTTGAAGGTGGCTGGCTGAGGGTCGCTGGGCAAGGCCAGGATCTCACGCGCCTGGGTCTTCCAGTCGCGCTCCAGCATCAGCGGCAGGCGATACACCACTACGTTGAGAAAGCTGCCAATCAACAGGCCAAGGATCAGGCAGCAAAAAGCCAAGGCCGGCAAGCTGCCGGCCAGAAAATCTAGCGTCATGAGTTAGCCGACCACCGCGCCCAGTTGGAAGATGGGCAGGTACATGGCCACGATCAGGCCGCCGACCAGCACCCCGATAACCGACATGATCATCGGCTCCATCAGGGTGGTCAGGTTGTCGACCGCGTTGTCCACCTCGTCCTCGTAAAAGCCGGCGACCTTGTCCAGCATCTCGTCCAGCGAGCCGGATTCCTCGCCAATGGCGGTCATCTGGATGGCCATGCTCGGGAAGATACCGGTGGTGCGCATCGAGAAGTTCAACTGGGTG
>JBFKAF010000629.1:0-2297 GCA_041621735.1 Pseudomonas sp. | reverse complement strand
GCCGTAACCAGCCTTAACGTTCACTTTGTCGCCCAGGTTGCCCAGATTGGCGATTTTTTCCAGCAGGATCAGTTCCATTTGGTAATAACCTCTTAACTTTTAACCTTCACCGTTCGCGGAGCCAGAGCCATGTTTGCGCTCGAAGCGACCACGAAAATCAAACAGGCTGTCGACAATGGCCAAAACCACCAGTAACGGATAAGTCAGCTGCATAAACAGCAGCAGCGTGATGTACAACCCAACCAGCCAGAACTTGGCCAGTCGCTTTTGTGCCACCAGCCCGTGTAACAGGGCGATGCCGGCAAACACCAGCGGCACACTGCACAGCGGAGTCAACATCGCCAACTGCGGCCCCAGATTAGGGCCGAGCAGCATGCCGACCAGCAGCAACATCGCCGGCGCCGGCGGCAGCCTCAACGCGCGAAACTCGCGCCCGAAACCACCGGGGTTGTACAACAGCGCCTGCCAATAACGCCCAAGCATCAGGCTGAGCAGGCTGACAATCTGCAACAAAGCCGCTATCAAACCGGTCAGCACCGGTGCAATCAGGCTGTCCAGGCGCGCTCGCTCGTCCACCGACATCTGCTGGTGAACCCCATCGAGCATTTGCGGCAGGAGCTTTTGCAGCTCACCTGCCATTGCCGCGATGGGTTCGCGGAACACCGCACCCAAAACCACCCCATACACCAGACCCAAGGCCACGCTGCACAGCAGCACGCGATTCCAGGACTGGCTGGCGCGCAACAACAACGCCAGCCCCAGCGCACCGAGCAACACCAACAGGGTGCGCGGCTCACCGAAATACCACCAGCCAATAGCCGGCAGCAGGGCCCAAACGAGGATGCCCAGGGCATCACTCAAACCACGCCGCAGGAGCACTAAGCTTCCGGCGGCGGCACTTAACCAGAACAACAGCGGCAATGCCGCAGAAACGACCACCACAAGAGTGGCCTGCATACGGCCGCGCATAATGAATTCAGCTAAGGCGCGCATGCGATTTATCCCTTACTACTTGTCGAGCATCCGGTCTCAGTGGCCGTGGCTGTCGGTGTAGGGCAGCAGGGCCAGGAAGCGGGCGCGCTTGATAGCGGTAGCCAGCTGACGCTGATAACGAGCCTTGGTACCGGTGATACGGCTAGGAACGATCTTGCCGGTTTCAGATACATAAGCTTTCAAGGTGTTGAGATCTTTGTAATCGATCTCCTTCACGTTTTCAGCGGTGAAACGGCAGAACTTACGACGACGGAAAAAACGTGCCATGAGAGTGGCTCCTCAATAGGTCCGTGGATTACTCGTCAGCGTTATCGCTGGCGTCGCTGTTATCACTGTTATCGCCATCGGCGGAATCAGTGTGCTCAGGACGGTCACGACGCTCGCGGCGCTCGCTACGATTTTCCTCAGCCTTGAGCATTTCGGACTGCTCGGTAACGGCTTCGTCGCGACGGATGACCAAGTTACGGATCACGGCATCGTTGTAACGGAAGTTGTCTTCCAGCTCAGCCAGGGCTTTGCCGGTGCACTCTACGTTGAGCATCACGTAGTGGGCTTTGTGGACGTTGTTGATGGCGTAAGCCAGCTGACGACGGCCCCAATCTTCCAGACGGTGGATTTTGCCGCCGTCTTCTTCGATCAGCTTGGTGTAACGCTCAACCATGCCGCCGACTTGCTCGCTCTGGTCCGGATGAACCAGAAAGATGATTTCGTAATGACGCATAAATGCTCCTTACGGGTTGTAGCCTGCCACTTGCTGTGGTCAGACAAGGAGTGAATGACACTGTTGGTCTTGCCGGACGGAGGGCACAAAAGCACCTGCCGTCGCGGCAAGGGGCGCCATTCTAGAGAAGCCCCCTACCCTGCGCAAGGTGAACTGGTGATTATTTGAACAGCCCGGCAAACATGGGAGCAGCGTGCAGACCGCGAAACCCGGCAGACAGCCCTACCGAGTTTCGCCAACGAGCTACGCGCGCCCGAGCTGGAGGCAGCCCGTATCAGGCGCGCACTTTGCCTTGGCGCTGACGCAGAGCCTCGAACAGGCAGACCCCGGTGGCCACCGAGACATTGAGACTGCTGACGCTGCCGGCCATTGGCAGCTTGACCAGATAATCGCAGTGCTCGCGGGTCAGCCGGCGCATGCCCTTGCCTTCGGCGCCCATGATCAACACTGTCGGTCCGGTCAGGTCCTGCTGATACAGTTCCAGCTCGGCCTCGCCCGCCGTGCCAACCACCCACAGGCCACGCTGCTGGAGTTTCTCCAGGCTGCGTGCCAGGTTGGTCACCGCCACCAACGGTATGACTTC
>JBFKAF010000628.1:0-2300 GCA_041621735.1 Pseudomonas sp. | reverse complement strand
TTCAGCTCGGCCATGCCCTGCAACAGCTCGATTGGCAGCGGGAAGACGATGGTCGAGCTCTTGTCGGTGGCGATGTTGCTCAGGGTTTGCATGTAGCGCAATTGCATGGCGCCGGGCTGACGACCGAGCATCTCGGCGGCCTGCATGAGTTTCTCCGAGGCCTGCAATTCGCCTTCGGCGTGAATCACCTTGGCCCGCCGCTCGCGTTCGGCTTCGGCCTGTTTGGCGATGGCGCGGATCATCGATTCGTCGAGGTCGACGTGCTTGATCTCGACGTTGGCCACCTTGATGCCCCAGGCGTCGGTCTGCGCGTCGAGCACCTGCTGGATATCGACGTTGAGGCGCTCGCGCTCGGCGAGCATCTCGTCCAGCTCATGCTTGCCGAGCACCGCCCGTAGCGTGGTTTGCGACAGCTGGCTGGTGGCGCTGTGGTAATCCTCGACCTGGATAATCGCCTTCTGCGGGTCGAGCACGCGGAAGTAGATCACCGCATTGACCTTGACCGAGACATTATCGCGGGAGATCACGTCCTGAGTCGGCACATCCAGCACGATGGTCCGCAGATCGACCCGAACCATCTGCTGGATCACCGGAATGATGATCACCAGTCCCGGCCCCTTGACCTTCCAGAAGCGCCCGAGCTGGAACACCACGCCCCGTTCGTACTCGCGCAGAATACGGAAGGCCGAGGCCAACAAGGCGATCAACAGCGCCGCCAGGGCGGCAAAACTCAGTTCAAAACCCATCTCTACTCTCCTTGCGGCGGCGCCTGTTCAATCACGCCAACGTCCAGTAGCAAGCCCTTGCGCGCCAGTACCCGCACCTGCTGGCCCGGATGCAACGGCACCTGGCTGAGCACCTGCCAGTGTTCCCCTTGCAGCTGCACCCAGCCGCTGCGCGCGTCGTTCGGCTGCACCGCGCTAATCCGCACCAGGCTGCCGACCAACTCAGTGTCGCCGCCGACCAAGACCCGCCGCCTGGCGCGCAGGGCCAGGCTGACGATGGCGAAAATCAGTGCGCCGGTGGTCAGCGCCAGGGTCGCGATCAGCGGCAGCGGAATACCGAAGCCCGGCACCTCGGTATCGATCAGAATCAAGGCGCCGAAGGCGAAGGCCACCACCCCGCCAATGCCGATCACGCCGAAACTGGGCATAAAGGCTTCGGCCGTGATGAAGGCGATCCCCAAAAGGATCAAGGCCACCCCGGCGTAGTTCACCGGCAGCAGCTGCAAGGCGTAGAGCGCGAGAATCAGGCAGATGCCGCCGAGCACCCCGCCGACGCCGGTGCCCGGATTGGAGAACTCGAAGAACAGGCCATAGACCCCGATCATCATCAACAACAGCGCCACGCTGGGATTGGTGATCACCGCCAGCAACTGCGTACGCCAGTCCGGTACATGGCTGATCAGGGCGGCGCCTTCGGTCTGCAAGGTGACCTCGACGCCGGCGGCGTTGAAGGTTTTACCGTTCAATTGCTTGAGCAGATCCGTCAGATCGATGGCGAGGTAATCGACCACCTTGAGTTCGAGCGCTTCTTCGGCGGACAGGCTGACCGCCTCGCGCACCGCCTGCTCGGCCCATTCGGCATTGCGCCCGCGCATCTGCGCCAAGCCACGGATATAGGCCGAGGCATCGTTGATCTGTTTTTTGCTCAGGGTATCGGTCGGAGCGGCGGCTTTACCGGCCTCGCCCTCGGCGGTTTTCCCCGACTTGTCGGCCTGCTCAGGCTTGCCGGTCTTGTCACTCTGGCCGCCCTTGTCGGCGCTCTCCGGATTGTCCGGCGCCGGCGACGGCGAACCCGGCATGCCGCCGATCTGCACCGGCGTGGCCGCCCCGAGGTTGGTGCCGGGCGCCATCGCCGCGATATGACTGGCATAGAGAATATAGGTGCCGGCGCTGGCCGCCCGCGCGCCACTCGGGGCAACGAAGCTGGCGACCGGAATCGGGCTGGCGAGAATCGCCTTGATGATCGCGCGCATCGAGGTGTCCAGGCCGCCGGGCGTGTCGATACTCAGCACCACCAGCTGCGCGCCATCGTCCAGTGCGCGGGCCAGACCACGCACCACATAGTCGGCGCTGGCCGGACCGATGGCGCCGTCGACGCGCAACTCCACCACCACAGCCGGGGCCGCCATTAGCCCCACCGGCAATAGCAGCAAGGCCAGCGCGAGGAGCAAACGGCGCATCAACGAACCTTTCACGGCCCTCTCCACGACGGCCGCGGTGGATGACACCTAACCGGTAAACTGCGGCTGTCTGTTTAGAGGATAGTCCAAACGTCCGCCCGCACCCGTAGTGCCG
>JBFKAF010000627.1:0-2309 GCA_041621735.1 Pseudomonas sp. | reverse complement strand
GGTGTACAGCCAGGGCAAGGTCGCCGCGGCGATGGTAAGCGGCACCAGGTAATAGGAGACGAAGGGGTTGGTCGAGCCGCCGGAGTAATACAGCAACACGCTGTGAATGATCAGGTCGCAGCCCAGTTGCACCGCGTACTCTTGCTCGGTCACCGGCCAGGGTCCGCGCAGGCGCAAGGCCGTGAGCAGGCACAGGACCAGCGAGATGGCGAGGGTGACGCTCAGTTCCAGCCAGGGCAGTGGCAACAGACCGGAGTTATAGGCCAGGCCCACCGAGCCCGCCTGGGCAGCCAGAACCAGAATGCGGATCAGGGTCAGACGCCAGAGATTTTGCCGACTGGCCGACAACAACTGCACGGGTGCGAGCATAGACTCTCCAAAGGACTCGATTACCGAGCCTGGCGAGTATAACCAAGGCTCCCGCTCGCCCACTGCGGCAACTGGCCGCAGCTAATGGGCGATACCCCCGCAGCGGCGGCCGAATCAATCAGGAACCTCGATTAACCCGAATAGTCGGATAACTACGTCTACCCTCCAGAACATCCAGCACATCCCGGCACGTCCCGTGCCCAGTTGCTCACAAGGAACCGTTATGCAGCCATTCTCTCGTCTCACCAGAGCCCTCGTCTTCGCCGCCGCTACCCTGTTCAGCCTGGCGGCGCAGGCCGATGAGGCGCGCTACAACCAGATCGCCTTGCGCGCCGAAGTCAGCCAGGAAATCAGCCACGACCTGATGCACGTCACCCTCTACAGCGAGGCGCAGCACAGCGACCCGGCCAAGCTGGCCGCCGAGATTACCCGCACGCTGAACAGCGCGGTCAACCAGGCGCGCGGCGTCAAAGAGATCAAGGTCGCCCTCGGCAGCCGGCACAGCTACCCGATTTATTCTGAAGACAAGGGGAGCGACAAAGGCCAGCAGATCAGCGCCTGGCGCGAGCGCGCCGAACTGCGCCTGGAGAGCGCCGACTTCGCCGCGCTGTCGATGCTGACCGGCGAAATGCTCAAGCAACTGAAGATGGGCGGCATGAACTTCAGCATTGCCACAGACACCCGCAAGACCCATGAAGACGCCCTGCTCAAGGAGGCCGTGGCAGCCTTCCAGGCCCGCGCCCAACTGGCGACCGAGGCACTCGGCGGCAGCGGCTACAAGCTGGTCAGCCTGAACCTAAACAGTGGCGGCTTCCAACCGCCGATGCCGATGCACATGGCCCGCGGCAAAGGCATGGCGATGATGGAGGCGGCGCCGACTCCAGAGATCGAAGCAGGCACCAGCCAGGTGACGGTCAATGCCGACGGAGTCATCGAGGTGCAGGTGCCCTGAGCCGCGCCTTGCAAGCCTGCAGCGCTGCTAACCGAAGATAGCGGCGCTTTACCAGCCTTATCGGCGAAAAATTGCATAGATGCGACAGTCACGTACAACTTCATCTCGGTTGCCCGGCTCAAGATCACTCAGCACTTGCTTCCGGCATATGCCGTGCATAGTTTCTGCCAAGGTCTTCACAAGAGGCCCCTCAGGATCACAACCACAATAATATGAGGTCGTCATGCGTAAAAACGCCGTCATCCAGGCTTTTCTCGTTGCTGGGCTGATCGCCAGCACTCCGCTCGCCCACGCCGCCAGTAACCTGGTGTACTGCTCCGAAGGCAGTCCCGCCGGGTTCGATCCGGGCCTGTACACCACCGGTACCGACTTCGATGCCTCAGCGGAAACCGTGTTCAACCGCCTGACCCAGTTCGAGCGCGGCGGCACCGCCGTCATCCCCGGTCTGGCGGAGAAGTGGGAGATCGCCGACGATGGCCTGAGCTACACCTTCCATCTACGCCCAGGCGTAAAGTTCCATACCACCAGCTATTTCGAGCCGAGTCGCGAGTTCAACGCCGACGACGTGCTGTTCACCTTCCAGCGCATGCTCGACAAGAATCATCCGTACCGCAAGGCCTACCCCACCGAGTTCCCTTACTTCACCGACATGGGCATGGACGCCAACATCGCCAAGCTGGAGAAGCTCGACGACAAGACCGTCAAGTTCACCCTCAACACAGTGGACGCCGCCTTTATCCAGAACCTGGCGATGAGCTTCGCCTCGATTCATTCGGCCGAATATGCCGACCAGCTGCTCAAGGCCGGCAATGCCGCCGACATCAACCAGAAACCGGTCGGCACCGGGCCCTTCGTGTTCAAGCGTTACCAGAAGGACTCGCAGATCCGCTTCACCGGCAACAAGGAATACTGGAACCCGGATGAGGTGAAGATCGACAACCTGATCTTCGCCATCAACACCGACGCCTCGGTGCGCATGCAGAAGCTC
>JBFKAF010000626.1:0-2314 GCA_041621735.1 Pseudomonas sp. | reverse complement strand
TGACGAGTACGCCGCCTGCCGCAACGCCATCCTGGAGTCCTGGAAGGTGGTATTCGCCGAGGACATCGCCTCGGTCGAAGGTATGCAGAAGGGCCGTCACTCGCCCGGCTATGGCGGCGGCGCCTTCTCCCCGGAGATGGACATCCCCACGCATTACTTCCATCAGTGGGCTGCGCGTCAGCTGCTGGCCACCGTACCGTCCGCCTGAGGAGGCCGCCATGTATCCGATTGCATCCCACTGGCTTAACTACATCGACGGCGAATGGCTCGACAGCGAGTCGCGCCTGACGGTGAACAACCCCGGTACTGCCGAGCCAGTGGCGACCATCGCCCAGGCCAGCATCGCCGATGCCGAACGTGCCGTGCAGGCCGCCCGCCGTTGCGCCGACAGCGGCGCGCTGAGCAGCGTGCGCCCGGCGCAGCGGGTCACCTGGCTGCTGCGTATCGCCGAAGAGATCCGTGCGGTGGCCGACGAAGGCGCCTGGGTGCTGTGCCAGGAAAACGGCAAGAGCCTCAACGATGCCCGCGACGAGTTCACCGAGGCGGCGCGCTACTTCGAGTACTACGCCGGCATGGCCGACAAGATCGAGGGCACCTCGATCCCGCTGGGCAACGGTTACATGGATTTCACCCTGTACGATCCGATGGGCGTCTCGGCGCAAATCGTGCCCTGGAACTTCCCGGTATCGATCTGCGCCCGCTCACTGGCTCCGGCCCTGGCCGCCGGTAATGCGGTGGTGATCAAGTCGCCTGAGCTGTCGCCGCTGGGCATGTGCGTACTGATTCGCGCCATCGCCAAGGCCGGCTTGCCAAATGGCGCGGTCAACCTGATCTGCGGCCGTGGCCGTGAGGTCGGCAGCCATTTGGTCGGCCATCGCGGTGTCGATCAGATCGTCTTCACCGGTTCGGTACCGACCGGCCAGACCATCCTGCGTGACGCCGCCGAACACGCCATCCCCAGCGTCATGGAGCTGGGCGGCAAGTCGGCGGCGATTGCCTTCGCCGATGCCGATCGCCAGCAGCTGCTGGCCAGCGTCAAGGGCGGCATCTTCTTCAATGCCGGCCAGGTCTGTTCGGCCATGTCGCGGCTGCTGGTGCAGCGCGAGATCTATGAAGAAATCGTCGAGTCCGTCGTCAAGCTGGCCGAAGGCCTCAGCGTTGGCGTCGGTCACGACAACCCGGACCTCACTCCGGTGGTCAGTGCCGGGCAACTGGCCAGCATCGAAACCTTGTGTCGGCGCGCAATCGATGAGGGCGCGGTAGCTGCCACCGGTGGTGAGGCTTTCAGCGACAGGGCCGGGCACTTCATGCGCCCGACCGTGTTCCGCGACGTTAGCCCCGAGATGTGCATCGCCCAGGAAGAGGTGTTCGGCCCGGTGCTGGCGATCATCCCCTTCGATACCGAAGAGCAGGCCATCGCCATCGCCAACGGCACCGAATTCGGTCTGGTCGCCGGCGTGTTCACCCAGGACATCAGCCGCGCCATGCGCTGCGCGCGCCGCCTCAAGGCCGGCCAGGTGTTCGTCAATGAGTGGTATGCCGGTGGCATAGAGACGCCGTTCGGCGGTGTCGGTTTGTCCGGTTTCGGCCGGGAAAAGGGCCAGGAAGCCTTGTACAGCTACGTGCGCACCAAGAACGTAGCGATCCGCGTAGCGGGGGAGTAAACGAGATGTTCAAGACCTGGCTCTGTGTAGTGTGCGGTTTGATCTACGACGAAGCGCTCGGCTGGCCGGATGACGGCATCATCGCCGGCACCCGTTGGGACGATGTGCCGGAAGATTGGAAATGCCCCGAGTGTGGCGTCGGCAAGGACGATTTCGAGATGCTCGATATCAGCCCTGTGGTTGCCGCAGCAGCAGTCAGTGCGCCGGTTGCCGCTCCCGTATCGGCGCAGCCGCCGACAGCAACGGCAAAGCCAGCCGCTGCGGTGCGCCAGCCAATCGTGATCATCGGTAGCGGTTATGCCGGCTATGGCTTGGCCCAGGCCTTGCGCCGCGCCGATCCGTTGGTCGAGATCCGTGTACTGACCCAGGAGTCGGGGCATCTGTATTCCAAGCCGGCGCTGTCCATCGGCCTGGCTCAGGGCAAGAGCGCCGCGGCATTGTCCGGTGAGTCGGCCCTGGCCATCGAGAAGCGCCTGAAGATCCGCGTTTATCCGTATTGCACGGTCGAGCGCATCGACGCCACGGCGCGGCGCCTGCACACCAACATCGGCGAGATGGAGTACGGCCAGTTGGTGCTGGCTAGCGGTGCGGCGCCGATCCGTCTGCCGATCGAGGGCGACACGGCGGCGCTGCTCAGCGTCAACAATTTG
>JBFKAF010000625.1:0-2316 GCA_041621735.1 Pseudomonas sp. | reverse complement strand
GACCGCCGACCTGCTGGAGCGGGCCAAGTCCAACCCGAATGAAATCGGCGCGGCCTCGGTCGAGTACCTGCAGGTGTTCGGCTACACCGCTTACGCCTATATGTGGGCCTTGATGGCCAAGGCCGCACTGGGCAAAGAGGCGCAGGACGACTTCTACGCCAGCAAGCTGGGCACCGCGCGCTTCTACTTCGCGCGCATCCTGCCGCGCATCCACTCGCTCAGCGCATCGGTCAAGGCCGGCAGCGAGAGCCTGTACCTGCTGGACGCCGCGCAGTTCTAATGGCGCAATGCTGAGCTTAAGAACCCCGCAGCCGCGGGGTTTTTAGTATTGATGGGTTGTTTCTGATCAGCGCTTCAGCCAGTACCTATGCATAGATAAATCGATTAGCAGGCCGTGAAAAATGTAGCGAGCGAAGGCTAGGCAAGGCGAAATCGGCCGAGAAAGCGCCTTGGCATCGGGTGACTGTCGCGTGGCGAGAGCCAGGTGAAGGAGTACCTGCCATCAGCTGAGCAACCCATACAGGCGGTTTATCTACGATGTAGGCTATGGCTTACATGGCATGCCGTTGATCACCACTACTAGCCCTTAAGGGGACTGAGTAATCTCTTGATCAAGGACGTCGCGCAGGAAGCGCAGATTACCAAAAGGGATACGCTGGATTGCCGCCAGGATGGTGCGCAGATCAAGGATGTCAGGACTCAGTCTGCAAAAGCCCCGCACCAGCGGGGTTTTCTTTTTTGGGTGCTCGCCCAAGCCTATGCTCAAACACACAAATAGCAGTGCTAGACGTTAGCGCGGATCAGCGGCGTCTTAGCGGGTCATCTTCTTGACGAATACCACCACGAACAAGGCCATGGTGAAGCTGCCGACGAACGCCTCGAAGGCGGCAATCGGGCGGGCCAAACCGTGCGGACTGATGTCGCCGTAGCCCAGGGTGGTGAAGGTCACCACGCTGAAGTAGAGGCAGCCGAGCAGGTCCATCAGGTTGCTCAGTAGGCTGTGTTCGAAGGCGATACCCATGGGCCGGTCACCTTGCTGTACGCCAACCAGGAAATACAGCAGGCCGCAGAAACCGATCAGCCCCAGGGAGAACAGCACCACGTTCAGCGGCTTCTCGCCGTACCCGCTGAACAGGTCGACCAGCCAGGACAGCAGGCGCTTGGTCGAATAGCGCGGTATCTGCAGGCGGCGCATGACCATCTCGCGGTGGAAGAACAGCCCGGCTTGTTCGAACAGACCGGTCTTTTCCAGGTGCAGGCGCAGGTTACGGTAGGTTTCCTCGGCCTCCTGAAACAGTTGAATGGCGGCGGCGTCGTTGCCGGCACGCAGCAGCTCGCGGCCTTTGCGCTCTTGCAGCAGTTGGCGATCCCAGATGATGTTGTCCAGGCGAGCCCCCTCCAGGCGGATGCCGAGCAGGTTGCAGTCGCGCAGGTCGGCGCAGTGCAGGTTGGCATGCCGCAGGTCGGCCTTCATCAGCGAGCTGCCGCGCAGGTCGAGGGCAAACAGATGGGCATTCTGCAAATTGGCGCGATACAGGTCGGCGTTGTGCAGCACATAGCCGTGATGACCGCCGTGGTTGACCAGGTCGATGCCCGTCAATTCGGCGTTCTTCAGTTGGAAGTCGGACATGGGCTGGTCGCTCTGGGCACGCCGCTGCAGGGCGGCGCAGAGGTCGGCGACTTGGCGTTTGTCCTGGCTGGTTTCCTTCCAGAAGCTGTCTTCGTCCTGTGTCGGAGTCATCTGCTAACCCTCCGCAGTCGTCAGGCTGCTGGGTATCTTCACGGCAGTGGGCGAGGTCGAGAGTTGCGTCAGACGGCTAGCCGCAGCGACCCCGTAGCGTCGTGGCCGGACGGATCAGTCAGGGACGTGCTGCGCCACCCAGGCCGCATAGGCGCTGATGAATTTCTGCAGGAAGGGCTTGATGCCATCGCCGAGCATCCCGGCCTCCTCGAAGAAGCTGCCGGCGCCGCCCAGGTAGGCCTCTGGTTGCTGCATCATCGCGACGTCGAGAAATACCATGGATTGGCGCAAGTGATGGTTGGCGCCGAAACCGCCCACCGCGCCCGGCGAGGCCGTCAGCACCGCGCCGGGTTTGCCGCTGAACACGCTCTGGCCGTAGGGCCGCGAACCGACATCGATGGCGTTCTTCATCGGCGCCGGCACCGAGCGGTTGTACTCCGGGGTGACAAACAACAGGGCGTCGGCGGCTTTGACCTTGGCGCGGAAGTCGAGGTAGGGCGACGGTGGCGGATCGATGTCGATATCTTCGTTGTACAGCGGCAGTGCGCCGATCTCGACAATTTCCAGCTTCAGCG
>JBFKAF010000624.1:0-2320 GCA_041621735.1 Pseudomonas sp. | reverse complement strand
GCCTCGATGGCCGCCCGCGCCAGCACTGCCCGGCCGACCTTGATCCCCAGGTCGATGGGCGACACCTGCGCCAGCGCGCCGCCGCAATCGACCCAGGGCGTGCGCACAGCTTCCAGGAGCGCCGTATCGACGAAGGCCGAATAGAGGCCACGGGGCTGGCTCATGACGCGGCTTCGTAACGAATGATCTGCGCTGCCCGGCCACGGTACAGCGCCTCCACCAAGCTGGCGCGGGCCTGCAGCACCGCACGTTGGTTGATCGAGCCCTTGTCGGTGATCTCGCCCCGATCGATCGACGGCGGCTCCTCCAGCAGGCTGATCCACTCCACCCGGCTGGCATTGCCGGTGGCCTGGCGGTTCAACTGCTGCAGCCACTCGGCGAACCAGTCACGCACCGCGGCACTGGCCAACACCTGGGCAGCGCCTGCGCTCGCCGCCAGCCCAGCCAGCGCGCGGCATTCAGCCAGCCGTGGGAACACCAGCAGGCCCAGGCATTCGCGGTCCGGCGCGGCCACCACCAGATCCTGCACGTATGGCGTGCCGGCCAGCACCGCACGGTTGCGCAGCGGGCCGACACTGACGAAGACCCCGGACGACAGCTTGAAGTCCTCGGCAATCCGCCCATCGAACATCAGCCCCTGCTGCGGCTGCTGCGCATCGGCGAACTTCAGCGCATCGCCGGAGCGATAGAAGCCCTCCTCGTCGAAGGCCGCAAGCGTCTGCTGCGGCGAACGCCAGTAGCCGGCCATGATATGCGGCCCGCGAAAGCGCGCCTCAAGCTTGCCTTCGAGCGGTACCAGCTTGATCTCGCAGCCAGGCGCCGGCAGGCCGACGTAGCCGGCCAGCGACAACGGCCCGGTGGTGAAGGTGCAGGACGGTGATGCCTCGGTCATGCCCAGGCCGGCCATCATGCGGATACGCTCACCGCAGTGCTGCTCGGCCAGCCGATCGAGACGGTCCCAGACGCTTTGCGACAGGCCCGCTGCGGCGAAGAACAGCAGCTTGATGCGGGCGAAGAAACTCGCGCGTAACTCGGCGTCGCGCTCCAGCGCCGTGGCCAGTTCCTCCCAGCCCTTGGGCACGGTGAGGTAGGCCGTTGGCGACACCTCCTTGAGGTTACGTAGCGTCTCGCTCATGCCCTGAGCGGTTGGCTTGCCGCCATCGATATACAGGCTGCCGCCGTTGTAGAGCGCGATGCCGACATTGTGGCTACCGCCGAAGGTGTGGTTCCACGGTAGCCAGTCGACCAGCACGGGCGGTTCGATGGCGAATTCGGGAAAGGTCTGCAGCAGCATCTGCTGATTGGTGCAGAGCATGCGTTGAGTGGTGGGCACGGCCTTGGGCAGCGTGGTCGAACCTGAGGTGAAGAGGAACTTGGCGATGCTCTGCGGCCCGGTCGCGGCAAAGGCACTATCGGCCTCGACGCCGCCAGCCTGCTGCAGCAACTGGGCGAAGGCGACACTGCTGCGCCCAGGCAATTGGCCACGGGTGAACACCAGCGCCGTGTCGGGCGGGGCCAGCGCTTCGATGGCGCGCTGAAACGGCGCGGCATCGGCGGCGAAGACCAGCCCGGGTTGCAGCAGCTGGAAAATATGCCGTAGCTTGGCCAGGTCCTCCGACAGCAGCGCGTAGGCCGGCGACACCGGGCAATAGGGAATGCCCGCGTACATAGCGGCGAACGCCAGCTGCAGATGCTCCAGATCGTTGCCCGAGAGAATCAGCAGCGGCCTCTCGGCGGACAGGCCGTAAGCCAGCAACGCCTGGGCAATGGCGCGGACATTGGTCAGCATCTCGGCGTAACTTATGCGGCGCCAGGCACCTGCCGCATCACGCTCGGCGACCAGGGTCGCCTCAGGCGTGAGCGCGGCCCAATGCAGCAAACGGTCCAACAAGCGCGCGGGCGGCTGCTTCAGGTCCTCGCGCGCGTGCAGGTAAATCACCCCGTCACGGCCTGGCCTGACTTCCACGTCTGGACTGCCGATGGCCACCGGGCGATAGCGCACTTGGCTCGCCGCTTGCGGCGCTACAGATTCAACCTTCACTTGGCCTTCCCTCTCAATCAGCGCCTAGGCCGTTGCCCGCAACGGCGCCGCAGCGCTTGGCACATAGTCTGTTGTTATTACGCGCCTGCTGCCGGAGCGCCAGCAGGCGCGACCGACCGCGCAGCGCGGATGGGTCAGATCGGGTAGTGACGCGGGCCGTTCTGCACCGTCACCCAGCGCAACTGGGTGAAATGCTCGATCGAGGCGCGACTGCCAAAACTGCCGTAACCACTGGATTTGACCCCACCAAAAGGCATCTGCGCCTCGTCATGCACGGTC
>JBFKAF010000623.1:0-2322 GCA_041621735.1 Pseudomonas sp. | reverse complement strand
GGCAGGAGGTCTGCACCCCATTTCAGACCTCTGGTACATCGAGCGCGACATCGACACGCCAGACGTCCTGCGTCAGCACATTGCCGAGCTGGCCCGTGAGATCGCCAGTTCGGCGGACGCCCCGGGCGAGTTCGTCGACGTAGCGGGTGGGATCGGCTTCCGCTATCGCCATCCGGCGGAAGATGTCGAAGTCACTGCTACAGCCCAACACACCCTGACGCTGCTTCAGTCCCTCAGTGGCTCGATGAGCATCGCCCTGAAGATGCTCGAGGAGCACCCCGAACAGAAGGACGCGCTAGGCGAGTTCGAATTCGCAGCAGGCCTCGGTCAGATCCTGCTGGGCCAGCCCCTTGCCAAGGACCAGAACCCTGACGACTCCGGTCGACTGAGCGACGGCGCACTGGTGAAGCTCTTTCGCATCGTCCGCCTCGCGCGTCGCCTGATCGACCTGGAAATCCAGGCCTTCAACGGCACAACACCACCGACCGACAGCTGAGTACGGACAATCGCAGGAGGGAGTCGCAATGTCCAAATCACCGATCAACGAGGCCATCCTGTCGCAGGTGCTCAATCACATGCGCAATGGTCAGCTCAGGCGGTGCATAGAGATGGGATTGGAGCCAGAGATTCTGGCCCAGCTCCAGCAACCCGCAGTGCTGAGCCTTCTCCTCAACACCCCTGTGTCTTGGTGCCACGTCACCATCGACACTGAGATGGTGAAGAAACTGCTCACCGGCGCCGAACGCTCGGACGAAGAGTTGCGCATGATTGAGCGCGCGCTCCGTCTGGGCGCGACGACCACCATGCTGCAACAGTTCTTCGGCCTATCTCCACAGGATGTAGCGCTGCAGCGCCTCATGATGGGTGTCCGCGTTCGCCGCGGTCGCTGGCGGGAATTCAGTGAAGACCAGGACGCCCTGCTCTGGTACCGCTGGACCCACCTGATGAAAGAGCACCAGGTCGAGATCAAGGACAGCCTGGCCATGCTCGACATCGCCATGATGGTGGCCGAGGAGCTGAACACCCCCCAGGAGCCGGAGGCCGAAGACAGCACCGAAAGCCTCAGCCTGGCCATCATCTGGAACCGTATCCAGACCTGGATCAGCGAAGGTTTTTACCCTCCATCCCGGGAGAACTCCTGGAAGCCCAGAAAACTTCACCTGGTCGCTTCCCAGGCGCAACGGCAACAGCAGCTTGCATTGGCCTCGGTGGAAGGTGACCCCGACCTATGAAGCTTTCGCGGTTTCCTATTTCTACGCTCCTGGACTCGGCCACGGGACACCTCGAGGCCCATTTGCTTCAAAAGAAGGAGAAGGCAGCAGCCGGGGCCACCTCCCCCTCTTCTTACTCCGGCATCATCTTCAGCGGGAACCCTCACGAGACGGTGCCCCGTCGTTTGCTGCTGGATGACCGGCTGACGCCTCTGGAGCGCAATGCCTGGCAGGTATTCCGTCTTCTGGTCAATGAGGATGGCATCACAGCCTTCCCGACCTACGACCAGCTTCGCCCCTACCTGGGCATGCACCCGGGCAAACTCGCCTCGCGGGAAACCATCGCCAAGGCGCTGACGGTCCTCCGCCTGACCCGCTGGCTCAGTTTGGGCCGTCGAGTACGCAACGACCTCAGCGGACAGGTCCAGGGCAATGTTTACTTGCTTCACGATGAGCCCGTCAGCCCGGCCGAGGCGCTGGAGTTCGACAGGGACTACATGCAGTTGCTCGGCCAATCCATGGAACACCCCAATCGCGCGATCCGCGAAGTGGCCGAGATCACCTGGCGTGAATTCGCCAGCGACCACGATGTTGGCCGCCGCCTACCCTCCCGCATGGAAACGGTTGAGGACCGTTTAAACAGCCAGCAGTGGGCAATCGAAAGCAACCTGGCAGCGCTGCCAGCACCTGATTTCGGATTCCGAACTCAGCCTGACATCACCCCGTCTGCACTGAGTTCGGAATCCGAAATCAGTGACAACTCAGCGAATCAAGGCACTCTGGCCCTCAGTTCGGAATCCGAAATCAGCCAGAAATCACAGCGTTCGGCCTTAGTTCGGAATCCGAACTCATATAGTACGTATACAAATACACACCATGATGTATGTAAAAGCTCTGTACCGCGCGCAGAGCCAGACGCCATGGCTCGGTGGCTGATCGGCCTGGAACGCTTGCCATCGGAGCAGAAGTTGAAGGCAGTGAGTGCCATGCAGCGAGTGCCTACCGAGTTACGGCCCGCTGTCATCGAGCAATGGCTGCATCGCTGCGACGCCGGTGGGGTTCGCAACCCTTTGGGCTACTTGCTCAGCTGCGTTCAGCGGGCGATTCGTGG
>JBFKAF010000622.1:0-2324 GCA_041621735.1 Pseudomonas sp. | reverse complement strand
GAAGCCCAGGTGCGCGCGCTAACCGAGATTCTGCCGAGCGACAGCTACGACAATCACCTGCTGGATAACCCCATCCAGGTGCATGACCCGATTTTTCTCGGCAACAAGCGCCCACAGCCGGCCTATATCGCCCTGAAAGACGGTCAGCCTAGCGCCGTAATTCTGCGAGTCACCGCGCCGGACGGCTACAGCGGCGCGATCCAGTTGCTGGTCGGCATCCGCGCCGATGGCCAGTTGGCCGGCGTGCGCACGCTCAACCACAAGGAAACCCCCGGCCTGGGCGACAAGATCGAGCTGGCCAAGAGCCAGTGGATTCGCAGCTTCGAGGGCAAGTCCCTGAACAACCCCAACGAGGATGGCTGGGCGGTGAAGAAGGATCGTGGCAGCTTCGATCAATTCGCCGGCGCCACCATCACCCCGCGCGCGGTGGTCAAGGCCACGCACAAGGCCTTGCAGTATTTCGACGCGCACAAGAAAGAGCTGTTCGCAGCCCAGGTGAAATCCAATGGCTAGTCCCAGCTTTCGCGAAATTTCCCTCAACGGCCTGTGGAAGAACAACCCGGCACTGGTCCAGTTGCTGGGCCTCTGCCCACTGCTGGGCACCAGCAACTCGACGGTCAACGCGCTCGGCCTGGCCCTGGCCAGCGCGATGGTGCTGATCTGTTCCAACACCGCCGTGTCGCTGGTCCGTGGCGTGGTCAACACCGCCGTGCGCCTGCCTGCGTTCGTCATGATCATCGCCGCGCTGACCACCTGTATCGAACTGCTGATGCAGGCCTACACCTACGAGCTGTATCAGATTCTCGGCATCTTCATTCCGCTGATCACCACCAACTGCGTGATTCTCGGCCGCGCCGATGCCTTTGCGGCGAAGAACGATCCGCTGCGCGCCGCTTACGACGGCCTGGTCATGGGCCTGGGCTTCGCCGTGGTGCTGGTGATGATCGGCGCCCTGCGCGAGTTGTTCGGCACTGGCGTATTGTTCGCCAATATGCAGTTGCTGTTCGGGCCGATGGCGGCCGACTGGCAGGTGACGGTATTCCCAGGCTATCCCGGTTTCCTGCTGGCCATCCTGCCGCCAGGTGCCTTTATCGTGCTCGGCCTGCTGATCGCCGGCAAGAACCGCATCGATCAGGCACTGGTCGAGCGGGCCAAGGCCAAGCAACCGGAAGTGCCAGCACAGAGCCGACGCGTACGGGTCACCGGAGTGATCGAGTGAACGCGGCGAAACGCTACGAGATCTTCCGCCGCCTGCATGAAGACAACCCGGAGCCGAAGACCGAGCTGGCCTACAGCTCGCCCTTCGAACTGCTGATCGCCGTCATCCTCTCGGCCCAGGCCACCGATGTCGGGGTCAACAAGGCCACCGCCAAACTGTTCCCGGTGGCCAACACCCCGGAGGCCATCTATGCCCTGGGCATCGATGGGCTGTCGGCGTACATCAAGACCATCGGCCTGTTCAACAGCAAGGCGAAGAACGTCATCGAGACCTGCCGCCTGCTGATCGAACGGCATGGCAGCCAGGTGCCGCAAACCCGCGAAGCCCTGGAGGCGCTCCCTGGGGTTGGCCGCAAGACCGCCAACGTGGTGCTCAACACCGCATTCCGACAGCTGACCATGGCAGTCGACACGCATATTTTTCGGGTCAGCAACCGCACCGGCATCGCCCCCGGCAAGACCGTGCTGGAGGTCGAAAAAAAGCTGCTGAAGTTCGTGCCCAAGGAATTCCTGCTGGACTCGCACCACTGGCTGATCCTGCATGGCCGCTACGTCTGCCAGGCGCGCAAGCCGCGCTGCGGCAGTTGTCGCATCGAAGATCTGTGCGAGTACAAGCACAAGACCTCGGACGATTGAGTTTTCATTCAGAAAACTGATTAGCCGATTGAAAAAATCTTTTTTACCTGCACCGATTTTGCCGCTATAAGGTGCGCAAATGGCCCCGGTAGCCTGGAGTAGAGAAGATGAGCAGCGATAAAGAAGACCTCGAACTCGATGAAGATTTTGTCGCAGACGATGCCGACGATACCGAAACCCCTGTCGAAGTTGCCAAGACCAACCTGACCAAGCGACGCATCATCGACAACTTCCTCGACGAGCGCCGCCTGAACAAACAACTGGCCGAATACGATTTCGACCTGTAAGCCCGAATGCAATATGAAAAAAGCCCAGCACATGTGCAGGGCTTTTTTCATTCCAAGGGAAACTGCCGGCTTCAGTCGTTACGCGACGGCGACAACAACTCGATCTTGTAGCCGTCGGGGTCTTCGACGAAGGCCAGGATGCTGCTGCCGTGCTTCATTGGCCCCGGCTCGCGGGTGATCTTG